>JBILHQ010000267.1:0-7198 GCA_044350415.1 Saprospiraceae bacterium
TCCCTCCGCCCCGCTGACTGCGTTGTAAAGCCTCGCCGATGCGCTGCATCGCCTGCGTTTTACGCCTTGTCAACGGAACTGATGAAAACCGATCATTTTACAAAACCACTTCGCGGTGACTATAAATGGTTACTCCAAAACTATATTTTACTGATTTTTACGACTGATGACTCGCCGTTAGCAAAGCGGATACGGGCAAAGTACATACCTGCCGGGAATTCTTCCATATTCAGATCTGTCATTTCCAACGTATCTTTTTTGATAATTATCGTTTTGAGTACATCGCCGTTTGTAGTTGAAATAGTGATCTCCACGTCGGCATCATATTTCGCGATATTTTTGATAATCAGCGATTTTTGAACTGGATTCGGATAAATTGTAATAGCGCTTGCTCCGGAAAGTAATAACTCGATACTTTTAGTTTCTGAATAACTTACTACACTGCTGGCAGTGGTCCGTTTGATCCGATAGAAATTCATACCACTTACCGGTGTTTGGTCTATGAAGGTATAAACGTTATCGTTTGCAGCATCGTGGTGCCCTACCAGCGTAGTTACGTCATCCCAGGTAACAGTGTTCATGGAGTGTTGAACGGTGTACATGAACAGTTCGGGCTCTGGATGCGTAATCCATTGCAGTTCCACGTTGGTTGGTCCTAATGGACGCAGCGAAAGAGTCTGAATGAAGTTGCCGCAACCGGGAGAACCAGCAGGATTTACTGTAATGGTCACGATATTGCTTTCCAGGAAAGTGAGGCAGTTCTGACGGCGGGCACAACGCATGAAGAACGATGTTTGAGTCAATGCGCCTGGCTGATAAGTGCTGCTGGTAGCGCCAACTATTGGATACCATTGTGGGTTAGACGGTCCAACCTGGATATATTCCATCCAAAGGTACTCTAATGGGCCACTGCCACCCGATGGCGAAGTGGATCCATAAAGTGCTGCGGGGATATCGCCTTCACAAATAACCTGATCGCAACAAATAGTACCTGCATAAAGTACATTATTACAGATAATATGAATACCGGCGTCTAAGCAGAAATTGTTGCCCTGACCAGAAACAATCGTGAATGGACTGGTTTTGCCGTTTGAATTTACATCACTGTCTTTACAATCATTGTTTACAGCATCTTTAGTCGTAAACTCATATCCGGAAGGGATACCTGTAAACAGCAGGATGTAATTTCCTGGCGTTACACAGTTGAATTGATAAAGGCCGGCGGCACTGGTAGTCGTGGTTTGGAGTGTCACGTCATCAGAAGTTCCGAAAAATCCGTCATTGCCTGGTCCGATAAGCATCACAGTCATTCCTGGTACACCACTGGTTTCCAATGGGTTCTGGAATCCATCCTGATCGGTATCATACCAAACATAATCACCAATACTGATGCCATTGTTGGATTGACCAATAGTTACAGCAGTAGTACCTGTACAACCATTCGCGCCTGTAACCGTGACGGTGTAAGTCCCGCCTGGAAGGTTGACGGCTACAGCTGTTGTTTCGCCATTGCTCCAGAGATAAGTGTATGGTGATACGCCACCTGCTGCAAGTGCTGATGCGCTGCCAGGCTGGTTACAGTTGGCATTGCTGGATGCAGAAATGATTACAGATGGTTTGACTGGAGGCACAATAATTACCGATGCAGTGGCCGAACAGCCGTTAGCATCAGTAACCGTTACGGTATAAGTGCCTGGTGCAAGGTTTGTGACCGTGGCAGTCATGTCATTGTTGCTCCATTTGTAACTATATGGAGTGGATCCACCGGCTCCGGCTGCAGTGGCAGAACCGCCAGTGAGGCAGGTTGCCGCAGCACCGACAGTTGCAGTGACACTTGGAGCATTAGGTTGGGTGATGGTAACGCTTTTGGAAGCAGCACAACCGTTGGCATCCGTTACGGTAACGGTGTGGGTTCCAGCAAGAAGTCCGGTGGTAGTGGCAGTAGTGTCACCATTAGACCAGATATAAGTGTATGGACTTGCACCACCGGAAGCGGTAGCAGTGGCGCTGCCGCCGGTTGTACAAGTAGCATTACTATTAACCATCACCGCTACACTTGGGCCTTGCGTTTGTTGTACAACGGCCGATTGTGTGGCCACGCAGCCAGTAGCGTCAGTGACGGTGATAAAAATAGTTCCAGCCACCAGATTGGTTGCGTTGGCTCCAGTTTGACCGTTGGACCAAAGATAAGAATAAGGCGGAACACCACCGGAAACACTTGCCGTGGCGGTACCGCCCAAGCTACAGGTGGCATTAGTGGTAACAATAATGGTGGTAATAATGGGTGTTGCTTGCGGAATATTGATGGTGCCAACTCCTGTACAGCCTGTTACCAGGTCCATCACAGTAACCGTATGGTTGCCAACCGTAAGTCCGGTTGCAACGACAGTCATTTGCCCATTGTCCCAAAGATATTTATAATTACCTGATCCGCTGGTTACTGCAATTGTTGCAGATCCTCCAACCGTACAGCCTGCCGGAGCCTGAACGGTCCCATTGACAGTAAGTCCAGTATTATTACCGGTTACAGTGACTGTAGCGCCTTCGGTACAACCATTGGCATCCGTTACAGTGGCGGTATAGGTGCCAGGCGCAAGGCTGGTAATGGTAAAGTTCGTAAATCCACCAGGACTCCATACAATATTATATGGAGCAGTGCCACCATTTGGGGTAATGGTTGCAGTACCGTTATTAGTACAAGCAGCAGGAGTGGTTCCGCCGATGAGTGTAAGGTTAGTAGGTTGAGTAATCACAAATGGCCACGTTCCAAAACATCCATTTGCATCCGTTACTGTAACGGTGTACGTATTTGGTGAAAGGTTAGTGATTTTCATGGTTGTGGCCCCATTGCTCCAATGATAAGTGTAAGGTGGGGTGCCAGACATGGGCATTGCAGTCGCCGTACCATTGTTAGCGCCGAAACAGGTAACATTGGTAAACGTAGAATCTCCTATCCATATTCCTTCATTGCCGAATATCAACACATTAACACTGCCAACAGTAGTGCAGCCCACTGCATCTGTAACAGTGACGGTGTAAGTGCCTGCCGCAAGTCCGGTAATCATGGCAGATGTGCCGCCATTACTCCAGTGATAGGTATGTGGCGGAGTACCACCATAAGGAACTGCTGTAGCCGTACCGTCCGGATTGACGGAGCAAATCTGTGATTGGCTGTAAACGATTACTTCCAGTTGTGGGGGGGCTGTAATCGTAACACTCGCTGTTCCAAAAGCAAGGTCAATATCGGTAACCGTTACAGTGTAAGTGCCGGGAGGGAGCGCCGCAATGGTTGCTGTAGCGCCACCGTTACTCCACTGATAGGTGTAGGGAGGCCATCCTCCGGTAGCAATCGCTGTGGCATAACCGTTGTTCAATCCAAAGCAAGTGACATTAGTACCAATAATCGATACGGTAACTTGCGCGTTGGTTACAAAAGCGGACAAAAAAAGTCCGAGAAAAATCAAGTGGTTAAGTTGATTTTTAAATAAAGTAATTGTTCGTCCCATGGGAAACAAAAATGTTAGTGTAATCGGATAAAATGTTAGATTTCGGATTAGTAGTTTGGCGCATGTGTCCAGATTGCCTGAATAAACAGTCAAATAAAAAATGAAGGGCTTGCGTAATAAATGAACGAAAATGACTTATTGAACACAAAGTTACAGGAAAATAGGTGCAATATGTCAATTTTGGTGCATTTTTTAACAAAAAAGATGGCATAAGAATTTGTTTTGTTGGTAAACACAAGTTGTTGATACCCAAATAATGGTATTAACAAGGAATGGTATGGGGAGAGAGGCCAATTTGTGTTCTTCAAGACGCTTTTAAGGCCATCAGTTACGGTTACAGGAGTGGAGCGCTGATAATTTTCCTACGATGATCCAAACAAGGAATGTGATGCGGGGATCATGGGAAAAATTATTAAGTATTCCGTGTACCAAAAATGTGAGCAATGCAGCCAGAAGAAGAATACAGGTTGTTTTATGGGAATCAAATTTGATGCCACAAGACAACGTTTTTAAAATTATACCCCAAAAAAGGCAGAAAATGCCCAATCCTACCCAGCCCGTTTCTGCCATTGCCTGAAAATACTCAGAATGGGCACCACCGCCATGTCCATAATTTTCGGGGCTTCTTTCTGTGAGCGGGGCTGCAAGGCTGATCCGCGTTTTGCTTTCAGCCCGCTGGTAAGGCAAATAGCTCACAGCGAATGTTCCGGGTCCAAAACCCGTAATGGGTTTCTCATCAGCCATTTGAATGGCGCATTGGTACCGGTTGAGCCGCTCCATCATCGAAACATCTCTTTGTAGTACTTTCCCAATATCCGGGCCAATTACGATCCATCCTGTTCCAATAACAATGGCAGCACCTGCCAATATTTTGAGGACTGGTTTGCGACGGATGGCCATCAATAATGCTGCAATAATACTAGCGCTGCTCAGGGAAACCCATGCTCCCCGGCTGGTGGATAACACTACACCAGCGATGAATATCGCAGTTAATCCCCAACGGAAATGCTGCCAGTATATAAATTCAGGTTTCGGGACCCAAATGGCGAAGACGAGTAGGGAAATAATGGCCGCCCATAAATTGTGGTCATCAAAAAAAGGCATGGCCGGAAGATTGGCCTGGTCATTCCTGAAGGCGTAATAAAAACCATGTAAAAAGATCACCCGCACTGATGCTAGCCCCATCGAAAATGCAAATATGGGTAAGGCTTCGTCCATCAGCATTGACCACCGAACAGCAGGTAGCAGGAATACCCAACAACAGCTGGTGGCGACAATCATATACTTAAAAGAAACCAGGGGAAAGGCAGAAGTGCTGACACATATCCATCCCCACAACAACCAAAGGGCAGCATAACGAACTAATGGGTGTTCCCTGAAAATATCAAGCGGTTTTACTTGGCCAAACAATAAAATACCGATTGCGGCAATAATTATTTCTGCAGGAACGAGCAGTTGGGCATGAGCACCGGGATAAACAGGCCGTTCAGCCGACCACGGCAATACCGCTGCCAGCAGCAGATAACAATACCGAAGGTATGCAGGCGCTTTCATCGGTCTGTTTTATAAACCCACAACCTCTCTAAGGAAATGGATGCTTTCCCTTTCTACGCCCTGCCAGTCCTGTGAAACAATTGAAGATGCAATCACATGATCATTGGCATTCGGGAAGCTGGCCTCTCTGCGAAGCGCGACAGGGGTGCCCAGCTGTGTCATCATTTCGCGGATAGCAGCTACGGATATTATTTTGTCCTGGTTGGCTTTGTCGCGGAAGTAGTAGCCAGCAAAAACCGGGCATTTGATCTTGGCAAAAGTCTCCGGAACAATAGCCGTTTCAAGAAAAGTAGCAAATTGGACGGGCCCTTCAAGGCATTGGTGATTAGTCCAGTAATGAACCATTTCCGGTTTTCGAAAAACCCAGTCATTGTGCTTGCCACCTTTGAATTGCCTGGATATTTGCAGCCCCCATGGACCGGCCATTATGCCCGACAATCCTGAAGCTAATCTGATACATGGCGACCAGGTGACCACCGCTTTTATTTCCGGATGCCGGGATGCCAGAAACAGCCCCAATGCCCCACCAGCAGAAGTGGCTAAAATAATGACAGAATCGCCCAATTGACTGGCAATTGCGAGTGCTTTTTCTGCTGATTCGACATACGAATCAGCCGTCAATTCATAGAGATTTCCTTCCCCTTCTTCGACGCCGTGTTCATCCATTCGGGCAAGAAAAATATTAGCACCGAATGTTTTGGCGATATGCTCATGGACAGGAGCCCCTTCTTCCCTGCTTGCACCGAAGCCGTGGAGGTAAACCATGGCGATAGGTGTCTTTGCTTTTTTAGTACTGTCTGCCCAAACAATTTTTGCTTTGCAAAGTGGTTTAATGCCGGGTTCCCGATCTTCAAAAGCCTGAACATCACTTTCTAATTGTGCTAATGATGATGCAGGCTGAAAATAATAGACCGGGAAAGTGGGCTTTACAGGCCGCGGGCCCAGGAAATAAACAATCGTCCCAAGGATTAGCACTACGGCCAATACCTTAATGATCCCTTTTAATATTTTTATTAATTTTTTCATCATTACCTCAACCAGAATATCATTGCTCCAATGATCAGAATAAATATAAACCATGCCCAAAGACTGAGGCTGTTTTCCCGCCATACATTGTACATAGATTCCATTACATTGCGCCAATCGAGTGTGCCATGAGCCCCTTTTACAGCACCTTCACGCGCCAGCAAAAAATACTTGCGTTGCCCTTTTCGCGCTTGATCGCCGTGTTTTGACAGGACCATAAAATTGCTATTGAGGTACCTTAGGTCAAAAAGTTCACTTTTCCCGCCCAATTCAATGATCATGGAGTTGTTGTCGTTCAATTGCCGCCAGGAGCCCTTGATAATATTGCCGTCCACTACCAGTAAGTATTCACCTCCCGGATTAAAGATATGGAGTAATGCTTCATGAAAACCTTCATCTTCTCTGATTTCCTGCCAGCGCATGGACAGCCAAAAAACACCCTCCCGCAGGTCTTCACCATACGGAATAATTTTAGGCAAAATATAGTCCAGATGATCATCGAAAGAGCCGAGATCTTTGGGTAATGGGGGACTAAAAATCCTGGAAATGTCGTAACCAATCTGGTCGAGCGCTGAAGCCATATCGGGGCAAAGATAATCTACTTATCTTATGAAAAGTTGAATAGTCCATTAATTAATAATCGTTGATTGCTTACATTTGTTCTCTTTTTCACTCCGTTAATCCTGCCTTCGTATTATTTTTGATTCTTTTCATCTCATTGCTTTTTTAAAAAAAATGTACCCATTTTTGCACTAATGAAACTTCCTGAAAGAGCGATCATTTTAAAGGGAAGAGTGGATATAAATAACAATAAAATGTTATGTATTCGTTACGCTATTCTTAGTAAAACAAACTGGTTGTCGCTTGGGATTTCGGTCGCTGCATCCAACTTGGATGCGAAACGCCGCATGGTGAAAAGCAGGGATGTCGATTCGGCAAAACTCAACCAGATTATTAATGCTTCCAAATTTGAAGCGGAGCAGTTAGCCCTTTATTTTCTTGCTCAAAGCAGGGATCAGGTATTCA
Organism: Saprospiraceae bacterium; assembly: GCA_044350415.1. Classification (GTDB taxonomy): domain Bacteria; phylum Bacteroidota; class Bacteroidia; order Chitinophagales; family Saprospiraceae; genus M3007. The sequence goes on from JBILHQ010000267.1 coordinate 7,113, forward strand.
ATCTGGTTTAAATGTTAAAGTTTTACATTGTATAGTAATATTTAAATTTTTTACATTATCTTTGTCATCTATCTTTGTTTTTTCAA
>JBILHQ010000268.1:0-7185 GCA_044350415.1 Saprospiraceae bacterium
TTGGTACCATTCAAAGGTGCCGCCAATCCGACATGCAGGTCCTGGTTAACAAAAAGGGTCGTGCGACTTTCGAGGTAATCATCCATTTCCGGAAGTTCAAAACCTTGAAAACTCAGGGCCTCCAGGTTTTTTTCAATACCAATTTTGGGAGCTACCGGATAAGGATCACCCCGGTATTTAACAATTGTGGGCGGATAAAGGTGATAAACCAAAGTCGAAACGCCTGAAAATCCTTGTGTACTTACTAATTCTTCGGCAAATAATCCGCCGTTATTTTCCTTGCGAAACTGAATGTGTCTTTTATGGGGAATTTTGCCAAGCTTGTGATAAAACATATTGCGGAATTGAAAATGCTGAAAGAAAATTCCACATTGGCAGAATTTCCGAAAAACGACTGACAAAAGTGAGCAATAATAAAATCGCAGAAAATGACCCGGAACAGCCCGAAAGATGATTTGCGTCAATAACTACTGAATACCCGGTAAACGTAAAGACACCTTCTCCCAAAACGCATCATCCAACAAGCGTGCACTGCCAATTAAAGCCGCATTTTCCATCAATTTGGAAGAAGTTATTTTTACGACTACCCCCGCCCGGTCCAAACCTTCCCGGAAGGTTTTTTCAAACGCAGGAAGTGTATTCGCAATATTGCCGCCAATGACCAGCACTTCTGCACCAAATTTTTGAAGCGGTACCGCTATACAAGCGGCCAAATTTTGTCCAAATTCTTCAAACAGATCCCGGGAATGGACATTCAGTGGCGTTTTTTCCATTAATTCCTGCACACCGGAAACTTTTTCACCCGTGCGCTTTTGATATTCGTCTGTAAACCAACGCGTCGAAAAATAGTCGTCGGCAATGCCTTCCCGAAAGGGTAAATCCCAAAGACATCCATTTTGGGGTACCCAGTCTCCCGCCACCACCGGTACGCCCTTTTCGATGAAAGCCGACCCAAATCCTGTCCCTAAAGTGATACCCACCAACCGCTCCATCCCTTTGCCCTGCCCTAACCATGCTTCTCCAATCGCAAAACAGGTGGCATCATTCAAAAAGCGCATCGGAATTGCACGGGAACAGGATAGTAAAGGATACAATGCCGAAGGAATATGCAAATCATACAGTTTTTTAAACTTATGCTGCATTTTGGAGATACCATTTTGGTAGTCAAACGGCCCTGGAATGGCAAAACCAATACCCGCCAATTGAGCGGTATCAATTTTAGACAACGTATTGTTCACGGCGATTGCCCAACTTTCCAAAATCACAGAAGCGGGCGATTCGTGGTTGTATAGTGACCTCGAAATAGTCCCTTCTATCAACTGACCTTCCCTGATTCTTACCGCGGCACAGGTAATATGCGTTCCACCAATATCAACACCTACAGAGAGTCTTTTTTGCATTGTAAACTATTTAAATCACACGGGAACTGACAACACAGGTACAGGTGAATGATTGGCGGTATCTTCTGTAAGGCTTCCAAACAACAGGTGCGAAAGTCCCCGCGGTTGGTGCGTGCCCATTATGATCATGTCGGCATTTACTTGCTGAGCGTACTTGCGGATAGCATCCTCGGCATCAATAGTCATACCATACAGGTGCAGATATACGTCCCGCAATCCTGCTGCTGCCATCTGCCTGTTTTTTTCTGCTTCAATATCTACATGCGTCATGGCACCCAAGGGGTCGTTAAGGTAAAGGGCGTGTACTTCGAAACCAAAAATTTCTTGCCATTTTTTCACCATTTTGAAGGCATTCTTTTGGTCGGGTTTAAGGTTGGTAGGCACCACTACCCTATTGATTTTCAATTCGTCTGTCCCTTTAGGGATTACGAGTACAGGGCACGGTGCATACCGAATCACGCGTTCGGTATTCGACCCGATGAGCAACTCTTTCCAGCCACTTACGCCCAATGTTCCCATTACAATCAAATCAATGACCTCTTCTTCAATGACTTCCCTGATCACTGGAACCATCAATCCTTCCCGCACAGCGGTGATAACATTAAGGTGTTTAAACCGGGAGTCACTCAACAACCCAGATTTAAGGTTTTGAATCCGCTCATTGGCTGTTTTGTTGTATTCTGCTACATCAAGTGCTGAGGCCGTGTAGGCATATTCGGAAACAGGCACCACGTAAGCGGCCATTTCATTGGCATTCAGCAAGAAGAGATCGGCTCCGGTACGGATTGCAAGTTGACACGCCGCGTGAAGTGCATGAATGGAAGTATCCGAAAAATCCACAGGAACAAGTATCTTTTTCATAAAATATAATTTTTACAAAAATAGACCAGCCTCTGAAATAACGCATTGATAAAAGTCATGATCACCTGAAGTATTTATCATTGCCTTAACATACCCGCTCCTGCAATATTGTACATAAAAATACCCGTCGGGGAGGGCCCGATATTTACAACTAAATCAAATATTGTGATGTCAACCAATTTCAACAAATACATTCAGGACGGAGAACAATTCATCAGGGAAGTTGCAATAGCAACAGGTACACCTACTGATATTGCGAAAGGAGGAAGATTTTTGCGTGCCGTTTTACATGCTTTCCGGAGGTTGCTTCCTCCCACCGCATCACTCAATCTTATTTCCCAGTTTCCAATGCTGATGAAAGCCATTTATGTAGACGGCTGGAAAATCAGCAAAGAGGAAATACATATCCGGCACCTTGGCGATTTTATCGAATCCGTCAGAGAAGAAGGTGGGCCTGCCACCAAAAGTCATTTCACTACTGATTATGAAGTGGAACAGGCCATTCATGCTGTTTTTAGTGTACTGAAAAAACATGTTTCAGAAGGGGAAATCAATGATGTTTTAGCAACATTGCCGGATGAGTTACGCCGTTTTTTACTGAATTCATAACCAACAGCCATAATATCTAATAATAAACAGCCATCCGGGTTGATCATTTTCATGGACAAGTATGATAAATATCACTATCCTACTTTATTTTATTTTATTTTTTCGTTCCTAAATTTGTAATCGTGGTTTGGATGTTGGCCATTTTTATTTTTTTGCTGAGTTTACTCTTTTTACTCTTGTGGCTGCCCATCGTTGTTGAAATCGACACAGAACACCAAATTTACAGGGCGGAATGGCAGGGTGTTGCCGCATTTTGGACCATACCAGAAGCGGAGCAATGGCGTTGGTTTTTTCGCCTTTTTTTTTGGCAGCAGGAGTGGAATCCAAAGAGAAAATCGATGAAAAAGGAAAGGAAGTCTGCAACTCCAAAATCGACCACAGCAAAATCAAAGAGCACCTTTTCTGTGAAGCGAGGGATTGTTCTTTTTCATAGATTGTTAAAAGCTATCACAATTGAGCGGGTAAAAATCAGTTGGGATACCAACGATTTTATATTAAATGCTTGGCTTTGGCCTTTTTTTTACCTGATTGGTGGGAATCACAAGCAAATTTCTATCAATTTTTCAGGTAAACAAGAATTAGCAATACGCTTGCAAACACGGTTCGGATTGTTATTGATAGCGATAATTCGAGCCTTTTTTTCACCTGAAAAATAAAAAATCATGTCAACAAATTTTGAAGACGTACTTAGCAAAGTAACTGAATTTCTGAAATCAGAAGCCAACACCGAAACTGTTGTCGGAAAAGAATTTACTATCGGCGAATTTACATGTGTTCCCGTTATTCGGATAGGGCTGGGTTTTGGATACGGAGGAGGTGAAGGTGCCGACGAAAAAAAATCACATGGTGGAGGTAGTGGTGCCGGTGCCGGTATTGGTCTCGATCCATTGGGCTTTTTAGTTACCCGGGGTGCCGATATTTCTTTTGTTTCGGCCAAAAGCAGCAAAGGCTTATCAGCTGCTTTTGAAAAAATGCCCGAAGTACTGGAAAAATATTTTAAAAACAATGGCAAGTAGAACGCCCCGTAATCAGGATATCGCATTACTACTGAACAGTATTGCCAACCTGCTCGAAATTCAAAATGCTAACCCTTTTAAAGTCCGGGCCTACCGGTTAGGCGCTAAAACGGTACTGATGCAGGATGAGCCTGTTGCAAAAATGGTTTTCTCTGGCGATGGAAGGGCTTTGAAAGCCATGCCGGGCATTGGGGAAAGTTTGGCAGCTGTCGTTGAAGAATATGTAAAAACGGGTAAATCGCAATTACTCAACCGGTTAAAAGGCGCTATTTCTGCGGAAGAAGTGATGGAACAAGTTCCCGGAATCGGCAAAGGACTGGCCGAACGAATTGTTAGAGATCTTCATGTCAGGAATCTGGAAGATTTGGAATTGGCAGCGCATGATGGCCGGTTAGCCCAAATTGAAGGATTCGGGAAACGACGGGTAGCATCTGTTCGTGCGTCATTGGCCGGAATATTAAGCGGATTTGCGCTGCGGAGAGTGCGCCGTTGGAGTCTCCAGGAAAAAGAAGATTCACCAGACCAACCATCAGTAGCCCAATTGCTGGAAGTGGATATGGAATACCGCAAGAAAGCAGCTAATAATGAATTGAAAAAAATCGCTCCAAAACGATTCAATCCCAACAAAGTAGCATGGTTGCCTGTATTACATACAGAAAAAGAAGACTGGTCCTTTACGGCCCTTTATTCTAATACTGCCAAGGCACACGAATTAGATAAAACCCATGATTGGGTAATTGTTTTTTTCGAAAAAAATGGCCTCGAAGGACAGGCAACAATTGTCACCGAAACAAATGGCTCTTTGGCCGGCAAACGGGTGGTAAGAGGCCGGGAAAACGAATGTATGAAACTGCCTGATGATGCAGCAATAGCTGCCATATACCACTAAAAAGATCAGACCTGCTCTTCTCACAGATTATTGAGGTGTAACTATCCAGTCGCCTTTGGACCTTGTTAAAGGAGTAGGGCGACTGAATAGTTACACAGTTATTTATTATTTTCAAACCCAAACTTATGAAAAAGAGCACCAAAAATATCCTTTTTATCACAAGTGCCATTTTGATAATATTATTTGTCATCGCATGGTGGTTATGGTATCAAATGAGTCAACCCATGTATAAGCCCGGCACAATGAACAATAATCCTGTTGCCATGGTACAACAAAAAGGAGATACCGCCTTTTGGAACATGCCTGGCGATATTAACCTGTTTCATTTCTCCGAAGGTCAGGGCACAAAAATCCTTACCCTCCATGGTGGACCGGGAATTCCCTGGGAAAATCCGGCAAAAGGATTTTCTTTACTGGCTGATCAGTTCCATCTTTTTTATTACGATCAAAGGGGTTGCGGCCGATCGACCCGGCCATTCGACCGTTTTCCGCCCGCCAATTATTACAAAAACATGACTGCGCTTGAATCAAATCTGGGCATAAAAGCCCAACTTGCTGACATAGAGCGCATCCGTCAAATTTTGGGAGAAGAAAAAATAATTTTAATCGGACACTCCTTTGGTGCCTTCCTTGCGGCACTTTACGCAGCAGAATACCCTGAAAAAGTGAAGGCGCTTGTCTTTGTTGCCCCTGCCAATATTTTAAAATTACCTTCTGAGGAGGAAGATCTTTTCCAAAAAATCCGTAAAGATTTACCCAATTCCATGCAGCCGGAATTTGATGCCTGGCAAAAAACATACTTCGATTTTGGTGAAATCTTTCAAAAATCGGAAAATAACTTGCAAATTATCAGTCTGCAATTCTTAAAATATTATCAGGAAGCTGCTAAAAACCAGGGAAAGATGATACCAGACATGGGCCCGTCCACTGTAAGGCCTGGCGGCTGGATGACGTATGCTACCTATTTTAGTATGGGCAAAAAACATGATTACCGGGCGGCAATGAAAGCCGTGAAAGTCCCTGTGCTGGTCCTCCATGGCACCAATGACCTGCAATCTGAAACCGCCAGCAAAACTTTTGCAGCGGCATTCTCTGATGCACAATTCAAAACGATTGAAGGATCGGGACATTTTCCGTTTTTTGAACAACCAGAAGCATTTTCGGCCATAGTCAGGCAATTTTTAAATAACAATTAATAACTACAAATCACCGTGCCGGGTGATATACGTCATATTAATAATGGTCTATTTGCCAGAATATTGCATAAAATTATCATACACGATGAAGATTACATTATCCTTTCCGTCTATATTACTTTTGGGAGGTTTATTGCTTTTTCCAGCTTGCAAATCGTCTAAAAACGCTGGCTCTGCCGATAACACTTATACTTGTCCGATGCATCCGGAGGTGACTGGTAAAAAAGGGGACCACTGCCCAAAATGTAAAATGGAGTTGGTGGAATCCGCCGAACCTGCCGTTTTTTGTTGTGCCATCCACAAGGAATGCAGCGGCAAAATGGGCGCTAAATGTCCTAAATGCGGCACACCTATGGAGCAACCCGTAGAGCCCTATTCCTGCCCGATGCACCCTGAACAAAAAGGTAAAAAAGGGGATCGTTGTCCAAAATGCAATATGTATCTGGAACAGAAAAAACCAGGAAAAGGAATGGGGAAAAATCCATAATTGAACAATAAAAACATAAATTCTTAAATCAAATATCATGAAAAAGCAAACAGGAATCTGGCTCGATATTCGCAATGCATGGGTAATTAATCTGCCCACTCAACCCGATGGAGCGGTAGAAGTACTACATATCGCTTCAGAAGTGGAAGAAGATTCTCACGTTGGTGGCACCCGAAGCAAAGCGCCCTGGGGACCACAGGGAGGAGACCACGAGCATAGTTCTCAGGAGCGCCAGCATCAGGATGAAAAACATTATTTTACCAATATCCTGAAACACCTCCCACCAACGACCGAAGAAATAGTCATTTTTGGCCCGTCGGAAGCAAAATTCGGTCTGAAAAACCTGCTCAATAACCTCCACCAAACGCCGACCATTATGGGCGTGGAAGGTGCCGATCACATGACCGAAAAACAAATGATTGCTTGGGTACGCCAATTCTTTGGACATCCGGCCCCGAGGAAACTCCCGGGATTCGGACAAATTCATAAAGATTAAATTCCAATTGTATGAGAACCCTCATTACGCTCATTTTAATGTTGGTGGCTATCACGCCAGCATTTGCCATCCGGTTTGAACGGGGCGAAAACATTCGAATCAGCATGCCTGTCAATGAAGACATTTACGTTATGGCGGGTACCATTTCCACGGATGCCATTATCCGGGGCGATTTCTTCGCCATGGGCGGTACGGTGAACTTGAACGACACCATTACCGGCGACCTTGCGG
>JBILHQ010000269.1:0-7147 GCA_044350415.1 Saprospiraceae bacterium
ATCTGCTGATAATCCTGATGTGCACTACGAACGGATTGCTGAAATTCCATTTAGTTCGGAGGCTAAAATAATGGGCACCTTGCACAAAGGTGCCCATGGCTATTTGATAACAGCAAAGGGAGCGGTGGAGCAACTCATTGAAAAATGCAGCCAAATTCAATACGGCAAATCCAATAAAGATTTTAATGAAAACGAAAAAAAAACGGTGTTGGCAGCATCCGAAAATATGGCTGCTGAGGGACTTCGGGTACTGGCATTTGCATACAGAACAGCTGCCGCCGGCAAGGACGATTTTCTGAATCAACTGGTTTATGTGGGAATGATCGGGTTCCTGGACCCGCCCCGGTTGGATATCAAAAAGTCTATCCTTAGTTGCAAAAATGCAGGAATTCAAATCGTCATGATTACGGGCGATCACCCCTTAACGGCCCTTAATATTGCAAAAAAAGTGGGTTTAGTAGCCGAAGATGAACAAAATGTAATAACTGGTAGTGATCTCCCACCCATGAAATCGCTCACAGACAAGTGGCGCAAAAAGATGCTTTCTACCGCCGTTTTCGCGCGCACCACTCCCCAACAAAAATTAGAGATTGCCACTGTTTTTCAAAAGGCAGGCAATATTGTAGCCATGACTGGCGACGGCGTAAATGATGCACCAGCCCTGAAGAAAGCGGATGTAGGCATCGCCATGGGACTGCGGGGTACGCAAGTGGCCAAGGAAACGGCTAGTGTGGTGGTAAAAGATGATTCGTTTAATTCCATTGTCAGAGCGGTTGCTCAAGGGCGTGTGATCTTTCAAAACATACAAAAATTTGTCATTTACCTCGTTTCCTGCAATCTGAGCGAAATATTTATTGTGACGATACTCGGATTTTTCGCCCCGGCTGCTATTCTGCTCCCACTGCAAATTCTATTCCTTAATATGGTAACTGATGTGTTACCCGCGCTGGCACTTGGACTGGGGAAAGGTGACAAAGGTGTCATGGAACAACCCCCTAAAAACCCCAAAGACAAGATCGTCTCCAATCACGATTGGAGACAAATTGTTTTTTACGCGGCAGCTTTAACTATTGCTGTAATGGCCGCCGTTGTCTATTGCCAGCAATTTATTACTACTGACAGCCGTGTTATCAATAATCTGGCATTTAGTACCCTGGTATTTGCACAGTTGTTGCACGTTTTTAATATGTCCTCGTCCAGTTCTGGTTTTTGGATCAATGATATTACCAGAAACAAATACGTCTGGTTGGCGCTTCTGATATGTATTGGGGCATTAGTGCTGGTTTATATACAGCCCCAGTTACGGGCAGTGTTGCACTTGACGGTGTTGTCAGCGAGGATCTGGCTGGTATCCATTTGGGCAAGTTTAATACCCTTAGGGCTGGTTCAGGCCTTTACAAATATTTGGAAAAAATGACGCAGATCCAAACCAGAAAATATGTATTTTCTAAGGGAATCGACCACTACTTTGAAGGCGTTTATAAAGGCTATCAATTTACGGTTCGTTTCTTTAAAGAAGCATTTTTCCCGCCGTTTCATTTCCGGGAAGTGCTCAATCAGTGTTTTGAAGTGGGTTTGAAATCACTTGCCTTAATTACACTGACGGGCTTTATTGTGGGTATGGTTTTCACCAAACAATCGCGTCCTTCGCTCGAAGAATTTGGGGCTACTTCCTGGCTGCCTTCTTTAATGGGAATTGCCATTGTAAGGGCATTGGGCTCTTTGGTGACGGCACTTATTTGCGCCGGTAAAGTGGGGTCAAGTATCGGAGCAGAACTGGGTTCTATGAAGGTGACAGAGCAAATTGATGCCATGGAAGTCTCGGCTATCAATCCGTTTAAATATCTGGTGGTGACGCGTGTTATGGCCACTACCATCACCATTCCCATCCTGGCCCTCTATTGTAGTACTATCGGGTTGATAGGCTCGTTTGTGAACATTCGGTCTGAGGAGGATACCAGTTTTATCAGTTTTTTTAAAACGGCTTTTTCCACCATTTCTTTTCTTGATATATATGCATCGGTTATCAAGGCCACTATTTATGGATTTACAATCGGCATCATTGGGTGTTATAAGGGATTTAATGCTACACAAGGGACCCAAGGCGTTGGGAAAGCGGCTAATCAGGCAGTCGTACTCGCTATGTTTCTCATTTTTATTGAAGAAATTGTAATTGTGCAGGTTTCTAATTGGATCAGACATTTTTAAGACGATGGACAAATACCAACAACATACCATCAACAAGGCTGAATCTGTAATCGCCATCAAAGGACTATACAAATCTTTTGGCGAATTGCAGGTCTTAAAAGGTGTTGATCTGACTGTTTTTAAAGGGGAAAATGTTGCGGTACTGGGTAAGTCAGGTTCCGGGAAATCAGTATTGATAAAAATCCTGGTGGGTTTGCTGAAACCCGACAAAGGAGAAGTGACGGTGCTGGGAAAACAGGTGGCCCAATTGCACGGTAAAGAATTGGACGCCCTGCGGTTGCGTATTGGCTTTTCGTTCCAAAGTAGTGCCTTGTATGACAGTATGAGTGTCTATCAAAATCTGGCCTTCCCATTAACCATGAATGTGAAAAACCTTTCTAAAAAAGAAGTGGATCGTGCAGTGGAAGAAGTATTGGAGGCTGTCGGTTTGAAAAATAAAATCAATCAAATGCCGGGAGATCTTTCCGGTGGCCAACGTAAAAGAATTGGTATCGCCCGGACATTGATCCTTAAGCCTGAAATAATGCTGTATGATGAGCCAACTTCCGGCCTGGACCCCATCACCTGTACCGAAATTAACGAACTGATCAAACAGGTCCAGGAACAGTACAATACCAGCTCTGTGGTGATCACTCACGACCTTGCCTGCGCTAAAAGCACCTGCAACCGACTTGCCATCCTGATCAATGGACAATTTATTAAAACCGGCAGTTTTGAAGAGGTATTTGAGACGGATAATGAGCAAATAAAAGCTTTTTTTAATTACAATTTTATACAGTAAATCATGGGGGAAAATAGCAATAAACGTGGCGTTATCGTAGGACTGTTTGTTTTTGCCGGATTGGCGTTCCTCGTGGCAGGGACGCTTATGGTGGGTAATCTTCATGATACTTTTAAAAAGAAAATTCAACTGCAAGCGTTGTTCGAAGACGTCGGTGGATTACAAAAAGGCGATAATATCTGGTTCTCAGGTGTCAAGATTGGGGTGGTGAGCAGCCTCCGGTTTTTAGGCGTTTCAAAGGTGGAAGTAACATTGAAAATTGAAACCAATGTGCAACAGTATATTCGAAAAGACGCAAAAGTGAAACTAAGTACTGATGGACTGATCGGGAATAAAATACTGATCATTTACGGGGGCACAGCAGTAGTGGACAAAGTGCAGGAAGGCGATATCTTAACGGTTGAAAAAACGCTTTCGACAGAAGATATGCTGAATACTTTGCAGAAAAATAATGAAAATGTTTTAGCCATTACCACCGACTTTAAAGCCATCAGTACAAAACTGACAACCAGTGAGGGGACGCTCGGTAAATTATTGAATGAGAATGATTTATACGACAATATTAACGCCACTTCTTTGTCCCTTAAAAGTGCATCATCCAAAGCACAACAATTGGTAGCCTCACTGAACGACTATAGCGCCGGGCTGCATAAAGAAGGAACACTGGCCAATCAACTGGTAACGGACACCTTTGTTTTCAATACCGCAAAATCTGCCGTCCTCCAATTGCAACATATTGCCGACACGGCAGCATTGTTTATTAGCGACCTGAAAGTAGCGGGGGATAACCCCAATACGACTATTGGTGTATTGCTCCATGATGAAAAATCAGGCGATTATTTAAAAGCTACTATCAAAAATCTGGAGCGTAGTTCCGGAAAATTAGACGAGGATTTGGAGGCTCTTCAGCACAATTTTTTACTCAGGCGGTATTTTAAAAAGAAAGATAAAGCCGCGAAATTGGAAAATAAATAGTCCACCGCCACTGGTGTGTGAATTATGTAACTTAATTAAAAAGTTATGTAACTTATTCAGTGGGCTGGTTGCTCACCTTTGTAGCGAATAGTTTATCATTACAAAGGGTTTACCAACTTCAACGCTTATGTGTTTTTCCGCAACTGCAAGTTTCGGTGCTGCCATTGTCCTTTCCGGAATAGGTATTGCCACCATCAAAAAGGCCCAAAAACCTTCCCAAATCGTTTTTGCAAGTATTCCGCTGGTGTTTGCAGTCCAACAATTCGCAGAGGGAGTCTTGTGGGTCACGCTCCCCAATCCATCTGATCTGGCACTCCAAAAAGTGATGACCGGCGCATTCCTTTTTTTTGCACAGGTGGTGTGGCCTTTATGTGTGCCGGTGGCGATATACATGCTTGAAAAAGATCATAAGTATCAAGTAATTCTAAAAATACTGGTGGGGACGGGTGTTGTGATCTCTGCCTTCCTGGGCTATTGTCTGGTAGTTTACCCCGTTCAGGCTGAAATAGTTGGTCAGCATATTGCATACCAGCAGGACTACCCAGTCTCTTTGAAAACTTATGGTGCAGCACTTTACCTGCTGGCTACCATTGCGCCACTTTTCCTTTCCACCATCAAACGAATGTGGTTGCTGGGCGTGTGTATTCTGGTTTCCTACGCAGTTACAGCCGTATTTTACGAACACTATATTCTTTCTGTTTGGTGCTTTTTCTCTTCGATTATCAGCATAACGGTTTATGCGATAATGGTGGAGTTACCCAGCTTGAAAAAACGATCTGTTGACCGAATAGCATCATATTCGCATTAGTGCCTCGACTATTAGTGGTCAGTGTGAATTATACAACTTTTTTCCATAATAGTGTAACAGCGACGGTCCGGAAGACCTGGATCTTTGCAGTACAATAGACCTGTTGCGGTAGCCTCCCACCGCAACAACTATAATTTCAGTTCACGGTATCACCGTTGTTTTTTATGAAACCTAAAATACTTTTTTTTGCAGCAGCACTCTGGTTGTTGCTCGCACCCTCAAAGAATTTCGGACAAGCACCCAACTTAGGAACAGCCTCCACCTTCGCATTGTTTACTGCCGCGGGTGCATTCAACAACCTTGGAGTCACTATGGTGACCGGAGATATCGGCACCAATGTGGGGGCATTTTCGGGGTATCCTCCGGGAGTTGTGATTGGTCAAATCCACGTGGCTGATGCAGTGTCGGCAACAGCCGCTGCAGATGTCGCTATTGCTTATGCTGACCTTGCAGGGCGCACTTGCGGTGCTGTTATTGGCACCACATTGGGAAACGGGCAAGTACTTCTTCCCAACATCTATTGCACGGGTGCCGCTTCCACGCTAAATGGTAATTTAGTGCTGGACGGGCAAGGCGATCCTGGCGCTATTTTTATTTTTCAGATTGATGGAGCATTGTCAACGAGCACATTTGCCAGTATTACACTGGTTAATTCAGCATCGCTTTGCAACGTTTACTGGCAAATCAACGGTGCGCTTTTTTTAGGTGATTTTTCTGTTTTTTATGGAATTATTCTGGCCAACGGTGCAATCAGCCTTGCAAACGGGAGCACGCTTTATGGACAGGGACTTTCCACGGCGGGTGCTATAGAGACCAGTGCTAATGTCGTTTCTTTAAACGGGTGTGGCAGCGGAATGTTACCAACCGTTACTTGTCCGGTAGCCGCGACCTTTTCCTGTACTGTACCTCCTCCCGATATTAACAGTGTGGGTGTTGTCGCATCGTGTGGCCCTACGCCCGCTGTAATCTTCCTGGATGACGTTATTTCGAACCAAGCCTGTGCCAACCAGTACTTGCTTACCCGCAGGTATCAGGCCACTAATGCATGCGGAGAAGTGGCTGTTTGTGCTCAATTAATCACTATCAACGACCAGACGCAGCCTACGATCACTGGCTGTGCGCCGAATATCACGGTAACTTGTCCAAGCGGGGTGCCACTATCCAGTCCCTCCGGTGTAACGGCTTCCGATAATTGTAGTGGAGCAGTAACGGTCACCTTTTCCGGTGACATTATTTCAGGCCAAATTTGTCCGGGCCAATATACGATCACGCGCACCTACAGTGCGGCTGACGCTTGCGGCAATTCCGCAACCTGTAGTCAAACCATAACCGTCAGCGATCTGTCCGCACCAACAGTTTCTTGTCCGGCTACCGCGACGGTTACTTGTGCCAGCCTGGTTCCCGCTGCGAATCCTGCCAGCGTAATCGCCAGCGACAATTGCGGAGGCACTGCAACAGTCATCTTTTTAGGCGACTTGACCACGCCCGGTATTTGCGCCAATCGATACACTATCGCCCGCTCCTACAGTGCTACTGACGCCTGCGGCAATTCCGCAACCTGTAGTCAAACCATAACCGTCAGCGATCTGTCGGCACCAACAGTTGCCTGTCCAGCTGCTGCGACGGTCACTTGTACCAGCTTGGTTCCTGCTGCGAATCCTGCCGGCGTAATCGCCAGCGACAATTGTGGCGGTGCCGTAACAGTCATCTTTTTAGGTGATGTGACCACGCCTGGTATTTGCGCCAATCGGTACACTATCGCCCGCACTTACCGTGCTGCTGACGCTTGTAGCAATTCCGCAACCTGTAGCCAAACCATAACTGTCAGCGATCTGTCGGCACCAACAGTTGCCTGTCCAGCTACTGCGACGGTCACTTGTGCCAGCCTGGTTCCTGCTGCGAATCCTGCCGGCGTAATCACCAGCGACAATTGTGGCGGTGCCGTAACAGTGACCTTTGAGAGCGACGTCATTTCGAACCAAACTTGCGCAGGTCAATATACCATTACCCGTACCTATCGGGCAACCGACAACTGTGGAAACATGGCCGCATGTGCGCAGGTCATCACGGTGTTCGACAACGTTGCACCTATTTTTATGAACCCGCCTGTTAATATCACCACCGAATGTGCCACTGCGCCTCCTGTAGTAACACCAACTGCAACAGATAACTGTTCGGCCATAACGGTTACATTTCTAGGAGAAACGCAGGTTCCTGGCGTTTGTCCTGTATTGTACACCATTACCCGCTCATGGATTGCTGCAGATGCTTGTGGCAATGTGTCGCCACTGCTTTTGCAGGTAATTACAGTGACCGATTCCAATGCGCCAGTGTTTGCCAACTCCAGCAGCAATGCAGCGCTGAACATTGCACTT
>JBILHQ010000270.1:0-7125 GCA_044350415.1 Saprospiraceae bacterium
GCAACCAGGGAATCTCGTGTTCCTGTCATAGCGTGTATGCTTTAAGGTGTGGTAACCCAAACATACACGCTTTTTTTTATTTTATCTTACTAATTCGCCTCTGGCGGATTCTTTCACGAACCATTGTTATGGATTAATACAGATGGTCTTACCCAACAGCAACAGGCCGATACCATCGTTTCCCTTGGTTATAATATTGACAATGCGAACCCAGGTGCTGTAGCCCGTGGGTGTTTGGCTGCGTTTAATATTACTATGGAAACATTTAAGCAGGTTAGTTCCCCGATGACGCAAATGAATGCCACTTCGCTTACCAATTGCTTCACTTGCCATAGTTCACCTTCTAATATCACTTTGGGCAGCGCCCCATCCGTTTCCGGGAAATCACCGCTTTATCTGAGCCATATTTTCAGAAGTTACCTGAGTGTAAGTACTGGTGTTCCGATTAATAAGATTGAATTGTTGCGGACCAGGGATTTCATAGAAATGCTGGATAATAAAAAGGCAGGTAATAAAAAGTAATGGTGTCGCATCCGGAGGTTGTGCCCAAAAGGTCATTTGTTGGTTTTTAGAAAAGGCACCTCCGAATAATATTCCGATCGAGGTGTAAAAATGTGTCAACCTAAAAAAAGTTGACAAATTTTTACGCCTGCGATTACAAAATATAGTTTGCCAGGTTCATGCGCCTTCTCCCCGTTTATTTTCGATAAATTGCAATAGAACAGCGAAAACTCATCGGTCAGGCGGTAACGAATCTCCTTTTTCTTTTTTCCAAAATGGCTACTTCCTGTTGCCGACCTACCAATGGCTGTTGCATATTTGAATCAGGTTTTTTCTAAAAAACATTGCAATCGTACACATTCCGCTGAGATATAAAAACTATACGTGAGCGGAATCTGCATTTTTTTGGTAGATTCCGCTGCGGTATAGAATTTATAAGTGAGCGGAATCTATTTTTTTTAAGTAGATTCCGCTGAGGTATAAAAGCCTTAAGAGGGCTGAATACACGTTACTAAATCATTTGTCCACCCGAAATTTCTATTTGTTGTGCATTTATCCACCGTGCATCATCGGTGCATAAAAAAGCGACAACTCCTCCAATGTCATCGGGTAAACCAACCCTGCCTAATGCCGTAATGGATACAATATGACTGTCTATATGGGCATTATCCCTAACCATACCACCGCCAAAATCAGTTTCAATAGCACCGGACGCAATGACATTTACGGCAATTCTCCGGTCGCCCAGCTCTTTAGCCACGTATTTGATAAGCGTTTCAATAGCGCCTTTCATAGATGCATAAGCACTGTAATTCGGCATACTGAACCGTGCCAAACCTGTTGACAGGTTAATGATGCCGCCGCCATCATTCAGTAAAGGCAGCGCATTTTGAGTTAAAAAATAAACGCCTTTGAAATGGATATTAAGGAGCAGGTCAAATTGCTCTTCTGTGGTTTCGCCAAAAGGTGCCTGGATGCTATACCTGCGTTGTTGATTAAGAAATAAAAACAATCAGCATGGAATGTACTTTTTCATGTAGATTTAAGTTGATTGAAAAAAGCATCAAACGATTTTATTCCCCCTGTGTCCAGTTAGGCAGCCACCGAGTGCCTGAAGCAAGATCATTCCATTCTCATCTCGAATAAGTCTGTCCCATCGATGCGATCTTTGAATGTAGGCATGGACAAAAGTAGGACGAAATGTGGAAGTAACCAATAACCTTAAGCGAGCAGAAATGCTATTTCATCCTAATCACTACTCCCCCTGCCTGACCATCCTTACTATTTATGCGCCATGCATAAACACCCACAGGTAATTCACTTACCGGCACTAAAAATGTACTGGCATCTTCCCTATGGAAACTTCTTAATACACGGCCTTGTGGATCGGTCAGGGTAAAAGTAAAAGGTGTTGTTAATGATTGGGGTTGCACTGACAACCAATTTGTTGCCGGATTAGGCCATACCCGCACAGGCGCCACCAGTACTTCGGCCGTTCCGGATGACCACGGCATTTCGAGGGTGATCTTTTGGGTGCAGCCGTTTTCGTCGGTGACCGTCGCAGTGTAAAATCCGGGTAATAAACTATTGATAGTCAGTCCTGTAGCACCGTTATTCCAGGCGGCTGTAAAGTTGCCGGTTCCTCCGGAAGGTACTAATATAATACTTCCGTCGGCTTGAAGCGGGCCGGTGGCGGAGGTTACCTCGACATTCGTTGTGATGCTATCGGGGTTTTCGAGTGGAATGATCCAACTAAAGGCACATTCGAGGGCATCAATAAGTGTACCGGTGTAGCTGCCGGAAGGCAGTCCGGAGAGGCCTGGATCGGTACTGCCGTTATATTCCCAATTCCAACTATATGGTGAAGCGCCGTTAGTGGGTTGCACATGAATGGCGCCATCGGATTCACCATAGCAAGAAATTTCGTTTTGGGTGATTTGCGCCTGAATGTTGCCCATCCGCTCGATCTGTATATTGGCAGACGCAGTACAACCGTTGGCATCAGTAATAGTGACAGGGTAAATACCATAGGCCAGGCCGGTCCGTATGGAATCCATCACGCCATTGCCCCAGTTGAACGAAAAGGGCGCGCTGCCGTTGCTGCCGTTGAGTTGGGCTGTTCCGCCCGTGGTGGTACCACAGATTACCGGGGTAAGTTGAGCATTGACATGTGGCGGTGTTCCTTCAGGAATGGTAAAAACGGCAATCAGCGTATCTTTTTTGGCATCTGTGATGGTGATGATATAATTGCCGGCAGCCAGCTGGTCAAGATCTGTTCCAGTTACTCCAGCTGGACCTGACCAGTAGAATTGCACGGGTTCGCAGGCTGATGTTGGTGTGAAGGCTACCGCTCCGGAATTTCCTCCCGGACAAGCTCCTGTTGTTTCCGGTTCAACTGCCAGTCCAAGTGGGGCAGATTCGTAAGGCCCGATATCCACAGTTCCTCCCCGGATACGGTCATTGCCGTCCAGGTCGGTATCACCGGGTTGGATCACGGCATTGATGCCTGAGTTAATGAGTGGAGAGCAGGGCTGGAGACGGTAGTCGTTGCCTCCGGGATTGACCAGGAGAGGGTCGATCCCGGTTATGGAGTTAATACACGTAATGTCATCTGGAGGGTTGGAGCAATCAATGTTAGAAACATAACAATTTATTAGTATGTGCTTGTCTGTCGATTGAAACGAGGCAGATAACAGCCCTTCAAAAAAAATACTGTTCGTACAGGGGACAGCCGGATTGGAGATGGAGCCTCCACCAAATACATACGGCGAAGTAACTATCTTAAAAAAACAGTTTTCGATTATTTGCGGATGATCCAAACGGCCAATAGGCGCCTTTCCCGGCAGGGTTAAATCTTTGTCAATAATTATTGAATTTTTCATCAAAAAATAACTAGAGCCATCTGTTATTGCTGATGTCAATTTATTACCTCTAAAAAAAATACTGCTTATTATTACAGCATTAGAAAAATCAGCTATTTGTAGCAAAAGATTATCGTCATCAATAAGGCTGTTAGAAAATTGCAGATTTCCCGATGCGCTATTCAATACGACCACCGGTACTCCCGGCGACAAGGCTTTGTTTTCTTTAAACGAACATGAATCAACCATTATCGTGCTCGCATCATCTCCAAGAACAATTATTCTGACCACCGGTTCGCCGGTTAAACTTAAAGATTCATTTTCGGTAAACGTGGAGCGTTTTAATACAATATTACCTTTAAAGAAGATTGTGTTAATCGGAAAAACATCCAGCGCCGCGCCAAACTTTGCTTTGTTTCCTGCAAAATGGCAAGAGTCAATCAGTACCTCGGTTGCCGAATTTCGTTCCGGTGACATATATAATCCTCCTCCCCAGTTAATTGCTGCATTTTCTTCAAAACGACAGCAACGAATCGCTATCATATCAGTTCCTTTATTGTCCAGATACGCCATTCCTCCTCCGACCAAAGCCGTGTTTTTTGTAAACCGGCAATATGCAACATTCGCTTTCTGGTCGATCTGACCACCTCCAATTCGAAACAGACCTCCACCATAAAACAGTGCCCTGTTTTGTTCAAACGTACAGTTTTTCACCTGTACATTGTTATTACTTCCGACCCCACCACTGTAAATCATAATACCTCCCCCATTTGCCTGTGCCGTATTGCGACGAAACAGGCAGTTTTGGATCAGCGCATAAGCGTCGCCGTTGTACCCCATAATATATAACCCGCCGCCATTGAACTGTCGCTGATAGGAAAAAGATTGACCGCCACCATTGGATGCATTACCATCCTGAATGATCAGCCCGTCAATGACGGTATTTGAATCCGGCTCGAACAGATAAACAATATTCAGGGAATTATCTGCACTGTCCCCTTCTGTTCCGATATCGCCACTGAGAATGGTGGGATGCAGTTGCCAGTTCCTGTTTTCCAATACCACCTCATTACCTGCAAAACCACCGTACAACTTTACACCTGATTTGGGTTGAAATGAAACCGTGCGGTCAATAGTTGTCGTGGGTTTGTATTGCCCCTGCGTTATCCAGATTTCATCTCCCGCCTCGCTGGCAGCAAGTGCAATCTGCAGATCAGTAAAAGCGTCCTGCCAGGAAAGACCGGTATTTGAACCTTGTGCTGTAGGGTGAACATAATACCGGTTTTGAGCGACGACAATTGTCCCGGTAACTAAAAGAAAAAAAAGCAGAAGAAATTTATTGTTCATAGGGAAACGGTTAAAATTAATCAGAATTATTACTTACATTAAAAATATTATATTTAGCTTTTATAATATGACGAATTCACTAAGGTATGTAAGAAATTTCTTACATACCTTAGTGAATTCGTCATATTATTGTTTAATAAAACTCCCAATCAGAATATGTCCTGTAGCAAGGCGAAGTGACCAGTTGTATAAACCCTTAGGTAAGCCATCGGCCCCATTAAGTGGTAAATTATTTATCCCTTCCGATACTGAGAAGTCTTGTGAAGACAACTGCTGTCCAAGGGTATTCAGAATTACTAAAGTGGCATTACCTCTTTCTGACGCTTGCAGGAATAAAATTGTATTCACCCCTTCCGTAGGATTGGGAATTATTTCAGCGATATTTGAATCAGAAGGGTCATTGTTTTCACGCATATTTAAATTAGTACCCGAATTTATAAGTCTGTATGCATCACCATTTACTTGCCAGGCCAGCGGACTTATTTTTTCATCTTCTTCTAACAATGTAACAGGTGATTTAACTTTGAATAATCCCGATTGATTTTGCACAAAGGTTAGATAAAACAATACTTCCCCTGGCTGAACTGGTGTTTGCATTAAATCCATCGTATTCCATGAAAAACTAATTCTTCCTTCATCTACATTACGGAAGCTAAAATTCAGATCATTTAACGAGCCTATAGCGCCGTTTGAAACTGATACAAATGTAAACTGGCCTGGGTCAAAATGGAAGGCAAATTGAAGACCTATAACCGGATTATTACCATTATAATATATAGGTAGTGTAACTAATTTTGAATCTTTAACGGGTAATTCCCAATTAAGTGCAGCAGTAGGAAGAGCACTTTTCTGATTAGCAGAAGCTGTATAATCTACGTCTCCAATTTTACATGCAACAAAATTATTATTGGCTCCTTTTGTGGCAATTTCAGCAGTGCTCACAATAATATTTTCTTTTATTACCTCTGCAAATGGATTGCTTGGATTCGCAAAAACCTGGCTTTTATCAACAAAACGCCAGCTTGAATTATTGGGCAGTTCAGTATAGGTACCCAGAATAAGTTTACGGAGTTCGACAACATCAAATGTAGTAATCGTTCCAGTTTTAGTAGCATCCGCATTTATGAGTTTATACGGCGAATTTAAAGGCTCTAAACCAAGAATATGCCTTGAAATTAAGATGAGATCATAGGTATTTACACCATTTAACGGATCTAATTCCATCATTGGTTCAATTTTAAGTTTTTCACAATCAATACATATATCACAAAAGCCAAATGCTCCGGGATCGCCGGTATTAGTTATTAATTCTTCCTGACATTCAGAAGTGCAATTTACGCCATCCGAGGGAGTTATGGTCACTGTAGCATTTTCAAGCCCTTCACCCTCTTCTGTTTCCAGTTTACCAGAAATTCCAAAGTTTGGGCATTGTGGCACCCCCAATGTTTCATCGGGATATGGTAAGCAATAATGAGGTACGCTATATTGATCATAATACTTGACTCTTAGTGTCTCGACTGTTAAGTCGTTCAAACATATACCATCTGGAATCGAAACTGGTATTTTAAAATAGTTTACATCATCATCAAAAAAGACTACAACATCATTAGGGTTAGTAACCTCAAAGCAGTATTGAAATTGTGTATTATTTTGCGAGAAGCTATAACATCCGGGACCACAACTATTAGAGAGGCCCGTACAGTCATAAGGCCATGCTTGTGGAGAGGATGATTGCCCAAAATCAACAATATTTCCAAAAGTAACACCTGGATCATTAATTTGAAGTTGGACTTTAAATCCTGCGAGCCTTAATTCATTACTATTTAGGGTTTTAAGCCCAATATAAAGATTAAAATCATTACAATAGTTGTCTTTAGGAATAAGTCTGCTATAAAATCTTATTGAATATTCAGTACATAAACCATCACCTCCCATAGATACAACCTGATATAGCGGGTCAATTTTTAACTTCAAATTAGTGCAAGCCTCACTCCCTAATACCGTTGTTTTTATACGGGCCTTATTTACATCAATTAATGAAAACACTACTGACCATGAAGCATTTGCAATAGCACTTGGGCCAACGATTATTTTACCTACCGTATAAGCATTACCTGAACCAGGTATAATGGCTTGCGCTAACTTCAACTTATATAATAGTTTCCTGGTAACGCTGTAAAAATTAGTACTGGAAGGATTAATTATTTCTATGATCTCCGGATCGCTAGTTATAGCGTAATCAAAAGGTATAAGCAAATCAGCAACATCGGCATTTATTAAAAATTCCAAATAATTTACAGTAACAGATTGAGAACCAGTATTAGTGAGTAAAATTGGAACTTCATACTGCCCACTTACATTCGTTGCAACTGCAGTACCTAAACTTAATTCCATCCGTTCATTAACAGTACCGGAA
>JBILHQ010000271.1:0-7110 GCA_044350415.1 Saprospiraceae bacterium
TAAAATTGGTGCTTGGCGGCGTCGAAACCGATCCGGTATATTTCTCCTTTTGTATTGGACAGTTCAACGCCTAAATTGGCTTTTGGAGCTTCAGAGATATCGAAATCCAAAATCCATTCAGATTGCGCTGGTGAAAAACCGGTTTTGGACGTGAGGTCGAGGGAGCCGGCAATGGTCGTTTCCGACTGTATAAAGGATATTGCCCGAAGGGATTCGAGCTCCTTTACAGGTTGCGAGGAAAGCCGGTACCCCTCAGGCGTATTTTTCAAAATAAGCGCCCTTGGAACAGTACAGGCACTGCGCCAGGCTTTGGTGGGAACCACGGTGGCGTATTCCCAGTTGCTCATCCAGCCAAGCAGCAGGCGGCGGCCATCAGATTCCAGTACATCCGACCAGGTGACGCCGGCGTAATTGTCTTTGCCGTAGTCGAGCCAAACACCGTTGCCTTTTTCGACATTTTTAGCGAAACTGGGATCCATCACGAAGTTTTTTCCATCAAAATTCCCAATAAAATACTGGGTGCCAGAGCCGCCGTTGGGCGCACCCGGATTGATATTGACAATTAATACCCATTTCTTGTCGGTGGAAGCATCTACCTGAACAGGAAACAAATCGGGGCATTCCCATACACCGCCGTGACCGCCATATTCTTTTCCGAAATTACTGAGGTGAGACCAGTTTTTTAAATTCGGGGAGCCCCAAAATTCTACGTGATCGCCGACCGCTAAGGTTACGACCCATTGTTGGGAACTATTGTCCCAGATCAATTTAGGGTCGCGAATATCTTTGACATTTCCCGGGTTGGGCAATACCGGATTGCCGGAATATTTTTTCCAGGTACGGCCCCGGTCGTTGCTGTAAGCAATCGCCTGGCTTTGGTAATCTTTCCGGCCTGCTTTTTCGCCTGCCATATCGTGGTAGGTAAACATGGCTACCAATGGCGGTTGGCCATTTTCTCCAAAACCACTGGTGTTGTTCCGGTCCACCACTGCGCTACCCGAAAAAATATAGCCGAGGGAGTCGGGAAACAGTGCGATTGGGAGGTTTTCCCAATGAACCATGTCTTTACTGATGGCATGTGCCCAGTGCATGGGTCCCCACACATTGCTGTCGGGATAATGCTGGTAAAAAAGGTGGTATTCACCGTCAAAGTACACCATTCCATTGGGGTCATTCATCCACTGTTGCGGTGGCGAAAAGTGGAATTGCGGGCGGTATTGTTCGTCGTAGCCAGATTGAGTTACCGGCGCGGTTACCGGGACTGGTTTTTGTTGACCCTGACAGGAGTAGAGCAGGATCGTGGAAACCAGCAAGAATAACAGCGTATTTATTTTGTTTTTATACATGAATTATATTTTTTTTGCAACAGGTTTTTGAATTCAGGCCCCAATATAGGCAAGTGCAGTAACTCTACTATTTCGGTGCCACCATCAAATAATCCAGCATCGCTGTATTCACGTCCTCATTCATATTGTTATTCCATTCTTCCAATGAAATTTTCACCGTGTTTTCCCCTTTTTTCAGGATGATGGCGCGGCTGTTGGAAAAGCCCCAATCCGACCATTCCTCTTTGCCGCGTTGGGGGAAAACCAGTACGCCGGCGTATTTGCCATTCACGGTCAGGCTTCGGATGCCGCATTTATTATCGGTATTCCAGGGGCCGCTGCCGTTGGAATAATGGACATTCAGCAAATAGGTGCCGGCATTTTCCATAGTAATTTTACACTCAATCACTTTGTTTTGAGTAGTTGAAACGGCTACAAATCCTTTCCCCGAAAAATTGGAGTAAGGTAATTCCGAAGCAGGGGCAAAATCCTCCATTTCAAATTTTATCGCAGCGTTTTGCGTAAACAAAACAGGCTCGCTGGTGAAGGATTCATTGCCCAGCGTATCCACAGCACTCACTTTCATCTCGACTAATTTTTGCGGCCGAACGGGCGTGCCAAACCCCCTTGGCTTGGGTTGCAGTACATACTGGGTCGTCATCGTCTTTTCTACAAACTGTCCGTTTTCGTAAATCCGGTAATGATCGGCACCTGGAACGACATCCCATTTAAGGGCACTGTATTCCATCCGTGCCTGCGGATTGGGCAGCGTGAAAAGATTAGGCACCCTGTTGATGGGCTGTTGCGAAAAATCGTTGTTTTGCAGTTGAATATCAATCGCATGAACACCCGAAATGTTGGCAGCGAAAAAGCCGTCTTTAAGCGGTTGTCCATCGAGGGTGATGGTTTGAATTTGATTGCCAAAACCATTGACGGTAATATTCAGCACGGCTTTTCTGTAATGGAAATTGGTGAGTGCCTTTTTGCCGCCATAGGATTGGGGGACAACAGGTTGAAACCGGATACCATTCGCTTCGAACGACATGCCCATAAATACCCGGTGCACCATCGCTAAATTGCCCGCCATACTCCACAACATCCGGTCGGAGTTGATTTCGGTACCCGCAAAATCGCCCGTTTCAGCCACGAAGTTTTCATAATTGGTCAAAAACAATGCTCCCGCCCGGTAAATGGCCGCCAAGCCCTGGTTCAACGCCTGCTCATTGCCCGCCTTCGCCGCTGCCAGGTTCCAGTAGGCCTGTACAAAAGGCCATATCGCATTGTTGTGGTAAGGCGGAATGCCGGGAATTTGGGGATAAATACAGGTCACGCCAAAGTCGGTAATGGGCGATTTCGCCAATATCGTATCCGCCCTGTTTGGGTCTGCAACCTCAAAAATAACGGCCAGTGCCTCGCCTAATGCTTCGAACCGCGGCGACACCGTGAGATAGGGCCGGCCGTAGAGGTATTGCGCGTAGTAGCCTTTTTCGGGTAGCCATAAATACTGGTTGATGCCCGTTTTTATTTTTTCGGCGCGGTCCAGGTACACCTGATAAGGTTGGCCGAGGATTTTAGCCATATCTGCCAAAATACGGTGGGTTTGGTAATGCACGACGTTGGTTCCCAGGTTTTGGGAGACATAGATATCCATATTCGACATCCATTTGGGGTAGGTTTGTTCGCGCCAATCGAGGAAAGAGGATTCTCCGGAATACATACCCGTTTGGGCATCCTGAATCGTTTTTTCGTCGTCTTCGACTGATTTTTTAATAATTTGAAACGCCTCTTTGAGCCAGTTTTGATCGCCCGTTGCCTTATAAATTTCCCAGGCGGCCAAAGCCCAGGTGGTGCGGTCGGAAGAGACTGGCCATGCGCCGCCCGAACCAGTATCCTGGATAATACGGCCGCGTTTGACCTTTTTTCGCAGACTGGTTTTGGCAACTTCCGGTTCGTGGAAGGCAAAAGCAAGCAAGGTGCTGTAACTCACGTCGCGGGTCCAAACGCCGCCCCATTTAGCGCCCGTGCGGAAAGTGCTGTCCTTTTCGATGTTTTTAGTGGCTTCTTCGAGGGAGAGGTTGAACAGTGCATCCACGATGGGTTGATCGGATTGGTAATGCGCTCTTTGAGAAATATCGGTGTTCAGCGTCCATTCTTTTCCCTTAGCATCTGCTGCATTGGCGGGATTGAGTTTGACCGTTAAGGTGTAGATATTATCTTTTCCGGTGTCCTTTAATTTTAATCCTTTGTTGTCGAGGTTTACAAAATCCCAGGAAAGCGGTTCTGCGCCACCAGCCACATAGAAGCCTTTGAAATCGGCTTTGGCTACTTT
The DNA here is from genome assembly GCA_044350415.1 of Saprospiraceae bacterium. Taxonomy (GTDB): domain Bacteria; phylum Bacteroidota; class Bacteroidia; order Chitinophagales; family Saprospiraceae; genus M3007. Next base: position 3,655 of record JBILHQ010000271.1, read on the forward strand.
GGTGCCGTCAATCGCTGTGAAATACCCTTTTTCATTGAATTGTTTGATGACCGGCGACATATCTATCCGGAAAGTGTATTCGTAATTGACCGGCAAAAAAGTAGCGGGTTTGGGCGGCTGCGGCAGAGATGGCGCACCAAAAACAATAATCGGCGACTCATGCTCCTCACCGATGACGAGCCAGTGGTCCTTTCCCGGAAGTGACTCATTGTCTTTTTCATTGATGCTGAGTTTGAAGGTCACCAGTCTTGAAAAGGTGGCATTGGCCGGACTTTGGTAATTAGATTTGATATGGGTGGGGGAGAGGACCTGTGCCTTATATTTACCCTGGATGACTTGGGAGGGGTAGACAGAAAAAGCGGCGGATTGGTACATGGCCGATTTTTGAGCCGGTTTGCAGGCGGTTATTGACAAGAGCAGGAGGAGAGGGAGAATTTTATGCATAGTGCTGCCGGTTTGTAATTTCGGGATGCAAGGTAGGGAGAAAAACAATCTGGTTTTTTAATACCTTTGTTGTATACTATTGTACAATCAAATAATGATTTCAGAATTCTTCTTTTACAAAATGACACCCATACCATGAATAATTTCCACCTTGCTCCACTGTTTTTCTTTGGTATATTGCTCCTTATTGGAACTTCCTGTGGCTACCAATCCATGCCGCGTGCGACCGGCCCTGGTTACGGTGATTACGGTGGCGAGACGATCGGCTCTTCGCTTTTTGATTATAAGGAGCGCAGCATCAGTGAGGCGGATATTCAACGTATCCTGGATGGCAAAATCAAATTGCAGGACACTGTGCGGGTGGCGATTTACCAGGACATGGGTTCCTCGGCCAATACCCGGGGGATGTGGCATGCCGGGTTTGATGAAGAACGCCTGAAAAGTAATCAGGCGATGATCGATTCACTTTCAATTGCCCTTCGCCGGTCGGGTCGGGTGGGCAAAGTGATATTGATGCCGTCCATGATGGTGGGTAATGCGCCGGATATCCATCGTTTGCGCGAATCGGCCGTTCGGTTACAGGCAGATATGCTCCTGGTGTTTTCCTTAAAAGCCGATTTGTTTTACCGCTATAAGTCCTTTAAAAAGGACGACGCCAAGGCGTATGCCACCTGCCAGTCGGTGCTGATGGATATCCGGACCGGCGTTATTCCGCATACTGAAGTCGTGACGCGTGAATTTTACGGCAAAAAAGAAGCGGGCGACCTGACCCTGGATGATATGCGTCGTCGGGTGCAAAATCAGGCGATGTTGTTGACGATTAGTGAGACGGGGCGGAGTGTGGAGCGGTTTTTTAGAAGAGATGAATAGAAATAACGAACACCGAATATCGAACACCGAATATCGAAGTAACGTAGCGTACACCCATTAGTGTCTAAAATCAAGTAAAAACCTAAAGTAGCCCCCATTTAGGCCCGCTCTACGCTACTTCGGCGTTCGATATTCGGTGTTCGGTATTCGATATTCCTCTACGGAAAAAGTAGAAAATCGTTATTGGTGTTCATCTAATACATTGAATATCAAGTAAATTGTCTCCGATCTCACGTTAATTGTATACCCTCAGTATCGTTCCCTGGCGGAAAACATCCATTTTGTTCCTTATAACCCAGATTCATACTGTCTTCAATTTTTTTGGCAGCAATACGTCCGGGTATTTCTGTAGCGATAATATTAGCAAAAAAACGAAGCCATCTCACAGCGCGATTGAGTTCTCTGACCTGGCGTTGTGCGCGGGGAGAAGTTCCATCATCATTTAGTGGTTCACCACAAATACCATATTTATACACATCCTCATATTCTCTGTCCCTTATTTCATACACATGGTGTTCCGCTTCATTATCATTCCGGTTGCCGTGTTTTTTCATTTTACTTCCCCGGGGTAATAATTCTTTCTTTGATGGTCTTTACTCCAGGCCAACCCTCTTTGTTACTAAAAGTTTCGTACCAGGTTGAAGGGAAGTAGTCGAGGTGGTCTTCTCCTGTTTTTACCTTCCAGGCCTTGTCAGGTAGATACAACAAGGTCTCAAAAGTAAATTCTTTAGGTATTTTTTCGGGTTGCTCCATGACTTCCTCAAAAAAGTGTTTCCCATTAGCCACTACACCACAACGTGCGTAAAGAAAATCATCAACAGAGAAAGGTGCATCTTTGGAATACTGATTGCTACCTAATTGCTCCGCAAAACGTAGTCCATCGAGTGCATATAGTTTTTCATTCAACTGATCGTGAAATATGCAAATATCTGCTTTAGAAAAATGGCTTAAGGCTGCTATTGCAGGCTGAATTATTTCGAGGTGACGTTCTTTGTTCCAGTCGAACAGGTCAATGATTGCCCAAAATTGCGCTTCATCCATACCTCCGCTGTGAAGGCTGTTATCTGCATCAATATGCAGCGTGGCATTCGGGTACTTTGTTTGTAAATCCTGAATAGCGGCAATGGTCGCTTCGCGGAGTGGTATTTCCAGTATTTTTGTCATTTGACTGAAATTCTTGGATAAAAGATGCTACAAAAATAAGGATTTTTAGCCAATGGGTGACGAATGATTACATCTTCATCACCGGAACCACCCGGCTCACCCGCACGCCATCCTTCCCCGTCAAATGAATTTCCAGAAAACCAATACTATACTGTCCTGTCCCTTCGAATTCCAGTGGCCAATGAAATGTACCAGCAGGAACGTCGGTTTGGTTAAACCGCGCGATTTCCTGTCCGGTGGACGACCGGATAAACCCCTGAATAGCACCCCTAAATGGCAATTCCATGGTTACCTGAGCCACAGTAGTGAATGGATTGGGTACAATGCGCAGTCCGAGGTCGGGCAAAGCCGCTGCCTGTGTGCCAACGGTGCAATTAGGGGCCACTTCCGGGCAAAATGTGCGGAATGCCAGCGTGCAATCCAGGATATATGGATTGGGCTTGTTTTCCTGATAAGCGGCTATGCGCCAGGTCTTTATCAGTTCGGCATCGTCGGCGGGATCCTGGGCATTCCACAGACAAAGGGTATGGCGCTGCAATTCGAAGAAGTTGGGATCGGCGGCATTGGCCTGGTTGCGGTACATGGTGTAGAAATAAAAAACAGCCCGTGCCAGGTCGCCTTTGGCTACTTCGCGGGGTTCAAAAAGGTCAGATTTGGATTCCGACCAGGCATCTTTATTGGAGGCGGGGATGCTGGTTATAATCTGATTTTTATAAAACCATTTTTGCGTTTGTGCGTCCGGAATTTCGCCAAAAGGAACATCCGCGCGGGCATCGTTGGCGGGGATACGCACCGGGAAAAGGTGGTGCATATCGCTTCTCGCATTGCCATCGGCGGCACCTTTGGATTGCGGATAAGCGTGTTCGGCATTCATCCCTTCGGCACTGCCATTCAGGTAAATGTACTGCGTGGGGTCCTGCGTGGGGTCGAGGTACAGCGCATGGCCCGTGTAAATACAACGCACGGTATCGTCGTCAA
>JBILHQ010000076.1:0-23857 GCA_044350415.1 Saprospiraceae bacterium
CCGATGGGTTGATTTTCACAACTGTTGGATTCCAGTTCAATACTGTAGTACCGCAAGGAGATACTGTTACGCCTGGCAAGTTTGCTGCAGCGTTAGTCGTATTACTTGGGTTCGGGTTTGGTACATATTGGCAACCCAAGTTCGGGTTGTATGTGCACCAGTTAATAATTGTCCATGTACGCTCGATTTTGTAACAAGCATCTGGAATTACAGTGAAGATTTCGTCGTTGAAAGAAGTCGCGAGTAATTCGCAATCTTCGCCGTAGAATTCTGGTGCACCGTAGTTACCAGTTCCGTCGCAAGTTGATACAAGTTTGTCAGCAGGGAACTTCACCCAGTAGTTCTGGTTGTAAGTTACAATGATACGCTGTGAGCACTGGCTGGTATTACCGGCACAGTCTTTTGCAGTCCAACGGCGGGTGATCGTGCCTTTGTTACACAATGAGTCAAACTGGGTCAACACCAGTGTAGATGTGATTGTATCCACACAACAGTTGTCGGTAGCAGTTGCAGTACCATAAGCCCAAAGGCTTGGATCGAATGCTTCGCAAGAAACAGTTACGTTAGCAGGAGCAGAACATGCTGGTTTGAGTTTATCTTCCACCAAAACCTGCACCATACAATCATTGTAATGGTCTTCGTAATCTTCAAGACCTACTTCGCCAGTACCCGGATCTACGTCATAAACGCGGAAAACAACAGTAATGGTGTCACCAATGTCTTCGCAACAGAATTTCGCCTGTGGGTAGAAACGGCTGTTTGACTGACATGGGTTTGAGTCCATACGGCGTACTTTGAAATAAACCGAGCTGCAATTGTCATAAGAACCATCATCGAATGTGCTGGCATTAACAAGCACAATACCATTAATACCAAGTGCCACTTGCGTCCATTCGTCGCATACTGCTGTTGGAGGCGTAAGGTCTTCAACTCTCAGGTCATAAGTGCACTCAGAGTGGTTACCACAATCATCTGTAGCTTCCAATGTTACGGTGTGATCACCGATCGGCAGACAAGGTGTGAGACCAAAGTTAGCAAGTGTATCTGAAGCCCAGAGATTGTTGCCCGGGAAAGTAGTCAAAACACCAGGAACGATATGTGTAGCAATCAATTCACCAGTGTAGGGATCATATACTTTTACACGAGCTTGTACATGGTTGATACGGGAGCAGTTCTCAGTCATGATAATGCTTGGAAGATCAACTGTAGCGCAACAAGTATTAGCGTCAGTAGAAACAGTTACGTCATCAGCGCAATCGAATTCCGGACCTTGATTGTCAAGAACTTTGATCAACTGAATATAATACTGTGGGTTAGTTGTCGGAGGAAATGGTGATGTTGGCAAACACCAATCATAAACAGTCCATGTACGGAGGATTTTGTAAGTTCCGTCGCAAACAGGTAAAACCTGGTCAGTATAAGCCGCCTGAAGTTCGCAATAAGATGCGTTCGGGTAAATAGGGAATTCAACACCAGCCCAACCGTAGTAAGGAACACCTGTAACTGCAGGTGAAGTAACCGGGTTAGTACAATCTACAGTTACGTCAGCAGGGAAATCCACATCATATACGTGTACACGATCGAGGTAGATGTACTGCGTACAAGTAGCAGTATTGCCACTTGCATCAGCGAATGTCCAGATACGGCGGATATATGCGCTGTAATCCTGCCCATTCCAAAGACCGCATGGAAGGTCGAACCAAGTGTCAGTGTAAGCACTGCTTACGCCTGAACAGTTGTCTGTAGCGTCAGGATAGGCTTCGCTGATACCTAATACATTGGCGAGGTAAGCAGGCGTATACACCGTTGAAGCGCAAGGAACAACGATGTCCTCACACAATACTTCTGGAGACAATTTGTCTTCCACCTTGATGTATCCCCAGCAGCTTTGGCCAGAATTCAGGTCGCGAACACGAACCTGGATAGTTTGACCAATGTGTGCGCTGTTTGCAACAAAATTGCCAGCAGCAGGCGTCCAGACATTATTGATTTTAGCCTGAACCTGAAAATTACCATTTGGGCACGTAAGGCTAAAGTTTCCTTCGAGAATCATGTCTTCGTTGAGTTCAACGGAACAATCTTCATCAAGTGAAATTTGAACGAGGTTGTTACAGGCTAAAGCACACTGCGCAGACAGGTTTGCACCTGCGAAGGCTGTCAGTATGATTGCAAGCAACCAACCCCAAACATTTTGAGCGATAGTAAAATTCGCTTTTCTCATGAGATTAGAAATTTAAAAAATTAAGTGAATTAAAAAAAAATGTTGTTAAATTATTCTGTATAAACAACTTAGCCCTGGCGGCCATCAACATGGACGCAGGGTATAAGCAAAAATTCAGGAAATGAAAATAGAAATACGGGTAAATCTTACCTTCATGAGTAACAGTTAAGAGAACAATGTTAGATTAAAAAGAGCGACAAAGGTAATAATGATAAAACTACTATTTTATCTACCAGCGACGTTTTTTTTCAGAATTAATGTTAAAGTCAAAAACAATACCAAAGATAGGTGTAAAAACTACCCTAAGGGGGGTATTTTCAGACAGCACTGTGCGGGATTTGATTTTCGTAAACCATTCTCACCAGACTAGCAGTGCTATTTACCCGGAGCTTTCGCATAATATTTTTTCGGTGCACACTTACCGTTTGGTCACTGATGTACAGGCGGTCGCCAATTTCCTTATTGGTAAGAGCCTGACCGATATGTTTGATAATTTCAATTTCTCTGCGCGTCAGGTTGTATTTTTTTGCAAAATACAGTTCAGAACTGGAAGGGCCTGCTGCAATACCTGCGGTGCCTGTGACATTAGGATTAGCGACACCCCGCCCGATAAACTGATGGCCTTCACTAACTTCCCTGATGGCGTTGCGCAATTCGTCCTTAGAGGCGACTTTCAGCAAATAACCGTCAGCACCTCGTTTTAGGACAGACTGCACCGACAGCGGGTCATTCTGATTGGTAATGATCAGTACCCGAAGATACGGGAATCGGGTTTTTAAATCGGGCAACCAATTATGGTCGGCAGCGTTAGGCAATGCGAGATCCAGCAAGAGCAAGTCAACGCGGTATTCACTCATGTACCCAACCACCTGCTCTGTGGTTCGGGCTACTGCAATAATGTTAAAACTCACCTGGTTTACCGGAACAGAAAGCACACTGCGAATCCCCTCGGCAAAAAGCGGATGATGATCTGCAACCAAAACACTCAATAACTTCATAAAACGGAAGCGGATAATGCGGATAATAAAAAAGGGGGGCTCCGTTTGCTAATACCAATTTTCGTACCACATTTGAATTTTGAAGTGCCAGGACAAAAAAAAACCGCCCTGATTAAATCAGAGCGGTTTAATGCCGAGGTTTCGAGCGGATTCGAACCGCTGTAGCAGCTTTTGCAGAGCTGTGCCTAAGCCTCTCGGCCACGAAACCCTTTAAATGGGCGACAAAGATACGACTGTTATATCTAATTACGCAAGACTCCTGCCAAAAGTTTTCGAAAAAAATATTTACAGCATAAAATACCAGAAATTGCAAAAAGCGTGGGCTACCTTTGGGCAATTAACACACCAAGTAGTATCCTTCTGCATCTGACTAAACATTCAAAACAAAACGTATGCGCTTACAACTACAGGATTACATTGTATTTCTCCTTTACTTTATTATCGTATCAACTTATGGGTATTGGATCTATAAACGTAAAAAAGGAAATGAAAACACAGCATCAGACTTTTTTTTGGCAGAAGGATCACTTACCTGGTGGGCAATAGGCGCATCTTTGATTGCTTCCAATATTTCTGCTGAACAATTCATAGGCATGTCGGGGTCAGGTTTTGCAATGGGTTTGGCCATTTCCACCTACGAATGGATGGCCGCTGCAACCTTGATTGTGGTTGCAGTATTTTTTATGCCTGGCTATATTCAGAATAAGATCCAAACCATGCCGCAGTTTCTGGAAAAACGATACAGCCCACTGGTTGCAACCATGATGGCAGTATTTTGGTTACTGGTTTACGTATTCGTTAACCTGACTGCCATTCTTTATCTGGGTGCAATTGCCGTTTCTACCATTTCCGGATTCAGTTTCACGGCATGTACTATTTTCCTAGCCATTTTTGCTATTATTATTACGCTTGGCGGCATGAAAGTAATCGGCTATACCGATGTAATACAAGTAGCCGTACTGGTCATTGGTGGTCTTGTAACCACCTACCTAGCACTTGACCTAGTAGCGCAACAATATGGCACCACCGGTATGTGGAAAGGACTTTCCTTGATAAAAGAACAGGCACCTGATCACTTCCACATGATTTTTGATAAATCAAATGCACACTACAAAGACTTACCGGGGTTAACTGTTTTGATTGGTGCAATGTGGGTTGCCAATCTTAATTATTGGGGCTGTAACCAATATATTACCCAGCGTGCGCTCGGTGCAAGCCTGCCAACTGCCCGTAACGGCCTTCTTTTCGCGGCATTTTTAAAACTACTGATGCCAATTATCGTGGTGCTTCCTGGGATCGCTGCGTATGTACTGCACCAAAAAGGCATGTTTCAGGCAGAAATGGTCAATGCAGCCGGCGAAGTAAAACCAGACCAGGCATATCCCGTATTGCTGAATTTGTTGGGCCCTGGCCTCAAAGGTTTGTCCTTTGCAGCACTTACTGCGGCGATCGTAGCATCGTTGGCTGGCAAAGCAAACTCGATTGCCACCATTTTTACTTTAGATTTGTACAATAAATTTTTTGAAAAAAATGCAGGCGAGCGAAAGCAGGTGATCGTAGGTCGGGTCACCATAATTGTTGCTATGCTGATTGGCGTAATAGTAGCGCCACAATTGAGGCACCTCGAACAGGGCTTCCAGTTCATTCAGGATTTTACCGGACTGATTTCACCTGGTGTGGTCGCCATCTTCGTTTTGGGCTTTTTCTGGGAACGCGCAACATCTAATGCAGCACTGGTAGCTGCATTGGCCACCATTCCATTAGGGATTGCGATAAAAGGATGGATGCCTGAGGTGCCCTTCCTCGACCGGATGGGATATGTTTTCGTGATACTAACTACTCTTATGGTGGTGATCAGCCTGCTTGATCCCAAAAGCAAAAACAATCCTAAAGCAATGGTTGTTGACCCCGCCTCCTTCCGCACTTCTCAAACCTTTGCTATAGGTGCATTACTTATTTTGGGCATTCTGGCAGCATTATATATTGTTTTCTGGTAGAGCGGAGGGTAGTCTGTTTAGTCCCAGGTCTGTTAGTCCCAAGTCCATAACGTGTGCCGTAAGCATCCCGATTTAATCAATGGATGCCCTGCCGGGGGAACGCTTGGGACTAAACTGACTTGGTACTAATCAGGGGCTACCTAAAAAGAAAATTATGAATAAAGAAGAACAAACACTTAAAGTTAGTAAACGCTTTGTATGTATTCACGGACACTTCTACCAACCACCCCGGGAAAATGCCTGGTTGGAGACTGTAGAGGAACAGGAAAGTGCGCATCCGTGGCATGATTGGAATGCCCGAATCAACCATGAATGTTACGCTCCCAATGCCGCAGCACGTATCCTGGATGCAGAAGGGCAGATTACTAAAATAAGAAATAATTACAACCGGATTTCCTTCAATTTTGGACCTACGCTACTCTCGTGGATGAAGGAAAATGACCCGGAGGCCTACCATCTGATTTTGATGGCCGATCAAAAAAGTGCAGTTCGATTTGGAGGACATGGCTCTGCAATAGCCCAGGTACACAGTCATTTGATTCTTCCATTGGCCAATTACCGCGACAAGGTAACCCAGGTATCCTGGGGCGTAAAAGACTTTGAATACCGCTTTGGTCGCTATCCGGAAGGCATGTGGCTGGCCGAAACCGCCGTCAATACCGAAACATTAGAAGTATTGGCAGCGCAAGACATCAAGTTTACAATTCTTGCTCCCAGGCAGGCCAAGGCCATCCGGCGCGTGGGGGAAACGGAATGGAAATCCATAAATGCTTCATCGCTCGATACCCGCCATCCTTACTGGTGCAAATTACCCAGTGGCCGGCGTATCGGCTTATATTTTTACCATGGGGGCGTTTCACAATCTGTCGCCTTTGAACGCCTGCTCAATGATGGGAAGGGATTTGCGGAACGAATTCTAAGCATTTTAGATAAAAATCCGTCAGGCCCACAACTTGCCCATATTGCCACCGACGGAGAAAGTTATGGCCATCACCATCGATTTGGAGAAATGGCCTTAGCGGATGCGCTCAATTATATTGAAGATAAAGGATTGGCAACACTGACCAACTATGGCCAATTCCTCGAACTTTTCCCGCCTGAATGGGAAGTAATGATCCATGAAAACTCCTCGTGGAGTTGCGAACACGGCATAGAACGGTGGAGAAGTAATTGCGGCTGCAATTCCGGCAAACAGGGCTGGCACCAACGCTGGCGGAAACCACTCCGGGACGCATTGGACTACCTGCGCGATCAGTTAATTCCGGTGTTTGAAAAGGAAGGTGCCCGGCTGCTGCGTGACCCTTGGGCGGCCCGAAATGACTATATCGATATTGTGTTGCACCATCACGAAGAGAGTGCTTTACGCAAGTTTTTTGAAAAACACAGCCGACGTGAACTCAGTGATACCGAACGGACACACGTCCTTCGATTACTCGAAATGGAACGGCACACCTTATTAATGTACACCAGCTGTGGATGGTTTTTTGATGAAATTTCAGGTATTGAAACCAATCAAATTCTCCAGTATGCCTTAAGAGCGATGGACTATGCCTTTGACGTGGCACAAATCCACCTCCATGAAACGTTTGAAAAAATGCTTGCTCTGGCACCAAGTAATGTCTTCGCCAATGGTACTGAAAGTTACCTGCACAACGTTGTACCCACCCGTGTCACCCTACAACGCGTAGCCATGCACTTTGCTGTTGCTTCGCTGTTCGAAGAAAATCCAGAGAAACTCGACCTGTTTAATTATACCACCGCTGTAGCTTTTTTTGAAAAAATAGAGGCCGGCACACCGCAACTTGCCGGCGGACGACTGCATATCCGTTCGAGCATTACAGGAAGCAAACGCGACTATTGTTTTGCGGTGTTGTACCTTGGCCAACAGCATATTATCGGTAATATCAGTGAAACGATGAACCGCTCCACCTTTGAAGAGATGTGGACCCGCAGTTCTACCGCTTTCCGGAATGCCAACCTTGGAGAGGTGATCGGAAGCCTCCAGCAGTATTATGGTCCGGACAAATTCACATTAGGAAGCTTGTTTGCTGATGAAAAAATTAAAATCATTAAGGCCATCACGGAATCCAGCATGATCGTTGCGGAATCGACCTTTAAAAATGTATTCAACGATAATTACCAACTGATGACCGGCTTGCTTACAGAGCGGGTGCCTATTCCCGATACCTGGCGAAATGTAGCTGCCTATGTGCTAAATACCGAACTACTTGACTTTTTTAAATTTCCGGAAACCCTTGATCCGCGCAGGTTACGCAGAATTTCAGCGGATATTAAACGTTGGCAAATCAAACTGACTGACCCTGATGCCGTTCATCTGGCCGCCGGTACACGCATTTACAATGAGATCAGCAAAATCAATATGGATGAGTCTTCGCTGATTCGGGTACACTGGTTAAATGAAGTCATCAACACTATACAGGATCAGACTGACCTCCTCCCGGATGTATGGCGCTCTCAAAATGTATTTTACCTGTTCACCAAAGGATACCGGAAAGGACAGTGGGTGTTTGCCAATGCAGACTGGCAGGCGGCTTTTGAACGGCTGGCGGGGTTGCTGAAGGTGAGGTTGAAATAAGGAAGTGGTGGGCGATTAGTGGTGAGTGAGTGGTGGGTGGTGAGCAGGGTTACTGAAGATGAGGTTGAAATGTGGTCCATCTGCTTTCATCAATGGTAACTCGTCCTGGCAAAGTGCAACGGGAAAAACATTAAAGGTTGAAATGTGGTCCATCTGCTTTCATCAATGGTAACCCGTAAGGTAATAACGGGAGCGGTAAAAGCAGTACAATTGCGACCAGCGAAACCCGCGCCCAGGTGCACTAAAGTGCTGATTATCAATATACTGCACCCGCCGCAAACAGGATTGGATAGGCTCCTATGGTATAATAACTTTTCCCGATCAAGGCCAGAAACAGAACTATCACCGCCAGAAACAAGTATCCAAAAATGCGATATGCGACACCTGCCCGCGCCCGAAGAAGCCAGTAATCCGCCCCCACCATAGCAGCATACCTGTGAAGTGAAAGAGCAATTGGTCCAACAAAAAATGAACAGGATTTACGCGATTTAACTGTGTTTCGCCCAATTCCTGTACCATGCGGAAGACAAGCCAAAAAAACGCACCACCGCATACCGCCGGCAAAAAACGCACCCCAAAACACTGTCGCCCAGCGTGTGCTGCGTCATCCATGAAATCATACCAATCAAAGGCGGATTAGACCAGTAACCCCAATCAATATGCTTTCCCAATGTCAGGTAAAGCAGTTCATCGCGGTGAAGGCCGAGTGTTTGTGCAGTAAAAAGATGCAGCAGGGTTTTGATCAGGGCAAAAATTGCCGGAAAGTGTTTGTTGGAAATCGGCATGTGTCTGAATTGATGTATTCAAAGAGATGGAACCGGTTCAGCAGATTTCTCTGATGCAAACATGAAAACACGATACTTGTTCCTAAAAAAGCAACGCAACGCCCTGTTGATCTGTTTCTGCTTCTGGTAAGATTTCACAATTATCCCAAATACCAGATCGCAGTGTGCCGGAATATTCGACTGGAAGTCGGTTCTGCTCCATGAGAGTGGCGGCCAGTTCATTATCATAAGTAAAATGATGGTACTGAAAGGCAAAGCTTGCCTGGTTCTCTTCAAGTGTCAGGCACCAAACCCTTGTGGTGCCATCGTTGGCAGGCATACCAATCACACCGGCATTGAGCCAGAATTGATCGTTTTGTTCCTGCCAGAAAGGGATACCGCAGTGTCCACTAAGGATAATATTGGCACCAACAGCGTCAAAATTTGCCTGCTTTTCCGTCCATGGAGTAGACTGGAAAACAAATTCGGAATTATTAAAAAATGATCCGTGGAGTACGTACACTTTTCGGCCAGCATACGTAAAATACAGATGATCAGGCAACTCTTTCATCCAATCAATAGCGTCCGGTGTTAATTTCGATTGGGCATACGGATACCATTTTCGAGAAAACAGGTCACAACGCGAACCTTCATCAAAATTGCAGCCGCAATCGGCCTCTCCACTGCGCAGCTGAATTTCCACATTCCCGGCAATGACATGAACACCCCAGCTTTTGATGAGCGAGACACATGCTGCTGGTTGGGCGCAATAACCCACCACATCACCCGTACAAATGATGTTCCCCGGAGAAATGCCCCATTCACCGGCATTTTTTTTTAATTGCTCCAATGCTTGCAGATTACTGTAAACGCCGCCGAATACCAATACCTTTCCGGAGAGGGGACCTATGTTTTTGACTACATATTCACTGCTTATCGCTGTATCCATTTTGAACCGAAAAATAAAATAATACACAATCCTGTCCCAAGCAGGTTGACCGACAAAAGGTCGCCATATACGCCTTCAAAAAGAATTAAACCCTTGGAAATAAGGCCGAATGCAAACGCCGTACCGATTATGATACCTGCCCAGACTGACAGGTGAAATCCAAGTGGTGGCACTTTGGCATTCCAAAAAATGAATACCGGTGCGAGACCAATCACCATCGTTCCGCTGACAGTTGTGGCCGACAATATTTCCGGCCCTAAAAAAACCGGAATCGTACCTGCCACTGCCAGCAGTAACATCGCCAGCCGGCCTTTGTTCACTGTAATCCGTTCGCTTTTGCCTAAATCAACTACCAACAGTTTGGAAAAAGAAGAAAATGTGGAATCCAAAGTAGAGCCCGCAGAAGTAATCATAATGAGGTTCATGATCAGCATCATTCCCGCGCCAAGGGAACGGGCTACCTCCACTGCTGCCTGCCCTTGCATTCCTTGTAAACGCGCATAAATGCCCACAAAACTAAACAATAAAATACATAAAAAGCCAATGATAGTTGCTGCGATATAAACGTATAAAGTCGTTTTGGGCCGGGTTAAAAAACCACGGTCGGTCAGTACAGGATCATGAAATGGATAACTCATCACCTGTAGCAATACCGCAAAGATCAAATTGCCCCCTTGTGCCATTTCCCAACTACCCGATTGCACAAACGCACCTAAATTGCCTTGCTCCCGTGGCAGCAGAATACCCAAAATGAGAAACAGCAATACAGAAAATAGCACCATCTGTATAAAATCAGTTACCAGCGAACTCTTTAATCCGCCCTTCAGTACATAAGCCAGTGTTAATGCCGTAAAAACAAGAATAGCAGCATAATAAGGCACGGTACCTTTGTCGCCAAAATAGGAACCGATCACCATCGTGTTGGACCATACTTCATTGAACAACCGTATTGCAATCAATGCCGTAAATACCAATACTGCGCTCCTGCCGAATTTGTGCCCGATAAAATGATGAATACTCGTAAATCCGCCTTTTGCCCGCAACTGATATATAACAATACCTGCCACCATAAAAGAAAGGTAGTAACAAGCATACGCCACACCGCCAACAAAACCATAAGCAAGACCCAGATTAGCGGCGTTGGTGATGGATTTAGCAAATATCCAGGCAATGACCAAGCTACCAGTGAGCAGCACTGCACCCGGGGCTTTTTGTGTGTCGGAAGTGGCTTTAAAAAAGTCGCTGCTGTTTTTTGCAAAAGGCGATACCAAGAACAATCCCACTCCCAAACCCACGATGGTAAACCATTGCCAAAATTGTATATCGATCATTGAAAAAGTTCAGTGGTGAGTGGTGAGTGGTGAGTGGTGAGTGGTGAGTGACTCCCACCGCTCACCACTAACCACTAATTAACATCCCACCACACATTAGCATTGACACTATTGCCGTTGGTCGTGGCTGCTGCCGCTTCAAAATTTACATTATTTAGTGCATCTTCATCGGTGGGATAAGGCATGCGCACAGGAATCAGGTTGTTATTCAGGCTTGCTGCAATAGTTTTCAGGACCGGGAAACCCGTTCTCCGGTACTCTATCCAGCCTTCGTAACCGTTAACGATGTTGGCGAGCCATTTCTGGGTGATGATTTGCTGTATTTTATTGGTACCATTGTCTCCATAAGCTGCGGCTCCTGTGGTCAGGTAAGCAGTGGGCATAGGCGTTAACCAATACTCAAATGCCAATTGTACGCCTGTATCATAGAGCGTTTTCGCGTCCGCGTTAATCCAACCCCGCTCTGCCGCTTCTGCCAGCAGGAGCTGTGTTTCCCATGCGGTCATAAAATTAGCGTCCAGATCGCCAGTTCTTTCCCGAAAAATCGTGCCGCTCAAGGAATAATTGGCCACTGAAATCGAAGTTGCGGATGCATTCGGACCATTCAACAACCCTTCATATTGAGTTTGGGTGGGATCATTACCAATTGGCCGGAAAAATGTGGCAATCCGTGGGTCATTATAACCTTTGATAATTTCTTCCATTGTTTCAGACATAATAAACAGGTTGAAGTCCCCTGCCCGCAAGGTAGCCATTCTGAAATTATTCGGCTGCCCGGTGGTAAAATTATAACTGGCATTTTGGTTGTTGGCCTTGATGTAATTACCTGAATCGTAAATCGCCTGCAATGATGCAGCCACATCTCTGCGGCCAGAAATACGCATCAAATATTTGATTTTTAAGGAGTTGGCAAAAGTTACCCATGCGTTCAGGTTGCCATTAAATAAAATATCACCGTTTAGTTTTTGATTGGCCGAATAGGACCCAATCGCAGCAATACCTTTGTCGAGGTTGTCTAAAACGCCTCCATCGCCGGTATAAATCGCTTCCTGGTTATCATAAGCAGGCCGGGTATTTCCTTCATTAGCCTTCAATGCCTGCGAATAAGGCACATTGCCATAAATATCAGTAAGTGCTGCGGACATATACGCTTTCAGGATCAAGGCCGGACCTTCGTAAACGGTAAATGCAGCGTTACTCCGCGCCTGCCCGAGCATAATATCGTTGTCGCGGAGATTAGTGTACAATACCGGCCATGGGTTGCCACCAAATTGCGGCTCCGTAAGACTGTGCCGGTCGAACAGGTTAAAATCAATTTCGGTGAAATATTGCCCCAGGAGATTTCCCGCAACAAAACCTTCATACGACATTTGTTCGCCGTAGTCATAAATGACTTTGCGCAACAAAAAAGAAGGATTTACGGCAATAGGAGCATTGGGATTGGCATTGATGGTGTCAAGGTCTTTGGTACAGGCCGATGCCAAAAAAGTTAAAGCCGTGAACAGGTATATATTTTTTAAGTGCTTCATGATGTCAGATTTTGATGTAAAAACTAAAGCGTAAATCCCACTTTAACCCCAATACTTCTCGCTGTGGGGTACGACATGTCTTCTACGCCACTTACAAATTTCTGGCCCTGTACTGCCAGTTGTTCAGGGTCGAAATGTGGTATATGGCTGAGCGCAAACAAATTACGGCCAATCAATGCAAGGGTCAAACGCTGCTTGTTGTTACAGTCGAAAGAATACCCGAGTTGAAATTCGCGAAGTTTCAGGTACGATGCATCGTACGTATTGTTCTCTTCATGATTGCGGTCGTAATACTGGCGGTAATAGGTTTCTGCTGGAACAGCTTTGATGTTGGCAGTATAAACAGGCGCTTCCGGCGTACCGGTATTCACCACACCCTGTGCCACGATACCTTCGGCAGGACGGTTGGCAGTTTCTACCAATTGTCCCCCCACTGCAGCGAGTGCAAGGGTCCGCGAAACGAGTACGCCCCCCTGGCGCCAGTCAAAGAGAAATCCTAGATCCCAGTTTTTATACCGGAATTGATTGTTGATACCCAGTATGAAGTCTGGGTTGTAGTTGCCGAGTTTTTTCAGGGTATTGTCCACGATATAACCGCCGTTGGCGTTGATGATAAAATCGCCGTTTTCATTCTTCAGATAGCCTGTTCCATACAAATCGCCAATCCGTCCGCTTTCTTCCGCCTGTACCCAAACAGTTTGATTTACATTGTCATATACGCGATTGTAAGCCAGGGTGAGCCGGTCGATTCCTTCAGGTAATTCCTCTACAGTAGCCACATTGCTGCTGAAATTCAACATGGTATTCCACTGAAAGCTTTTCTTTCTGAAAGGGGAAATACCAGCCACTACTTCAAGACCCCGGGAACGCACGGTACCACCGTTGACTACCTGCTGTTTATAGCCTGAAGAAATGGCCACGGGAAGAGCAATGATTTGATTTTCGGTAAGGCCGTCGTAATAAGTGATATCAAAACGTAACCGGTCGTCGAAGAACCTGACATCAGCGCCCACTTCATACGCAGTAATCCGCTCGGGAAGCAGGTTAGCATTAGCGATAAAATTTTGGGCAGTAAATGTCGGCTGGCTATTGAATGGTGTCGCTGGTACAAATACGCCCGCTGTTTGAAACGGATCAGTATCATTACCTACCTGGGCTGCACTCGCGCGGAGTTTTGCGAATGAAATAAAACCTGGCAAGTGGACCACATTCGAAAGAATAAAACTCCCTGAAACCGATGGGTAAAAGAAAGAAGTATTCGTAGTGGCCGACGGCGTAGCTAATGCGCTGGACCAGTCACTGCGGCCAGTAATATCTACGTACAGGTAATTTTTAAAACCAATTTTGGCCGACCCGTAAAAACTATTGATGCGTTTGCGGGCATCATAAGAATAAATTTCAAGTGGCGTTGCTGCATTGCCGAGGCTAAAAACACCGGGTTGAGCGAGTGCCGAAGTTTGGGTTTGCACATTGGCGCCATATTGATCCATCCTGTTCCCTCCTGCTGTAATATCAACACTGAAATTATTGATGTCCTGGCTGTAGTTCAATAAAAAATCAGTGTTCATTTCTTTGAAATAAACTGTTTGCTCTGCATAACCACCATTTTTAAAGCGGTTTGAACTAACATTACGCCAGAATTTTCGAATCTCATTGGAATAATCCATACCGTTGCGCACCGATAAACTCAAGTGATCTGTCAATGCATAACGTGCCGAAACATTACCGATTGCCCGGTTGCGGTTGAGCGAATTCCGGTTCTCCAGCAGGGTAAAATAGGGATTGTCAAAAAAGGTATAATTAAAAGAATACTGCTGCAATCCATCCAGGCCGGGCTGCCAGTAATCTTTCATCCGACCGATATCCAAAGACCGCGGTCCCCAGGCAACAATAGCATAATTGGTATTTTCCGAACCATATCCATTAGACGGACGGTTGTCGCTTTGCCCGTTGATATAATTAAAAGCTGCCGTAATTTTCAAACGCTGAATGGGCTGAAAGTTGAGTCGTGCAGCTGCAGTTTTACGATCGAAATGGACGCCCGGAATAAAAGACTTGCTCCGTAAATCGGTCAGCGACAACCGAAAACTCGCTTTATCAAAACCCGACGACATCGAAATATTGTTGATCGTGGTAGCCCCTGTCTGATAAAAATTTTTCAGGTTGTCCG
This sequence comes from Saprospiraceae bacterium, assembly GCA_044350415.1. Lineage (GTDB taxonomy): Bacteria > Bacteroidota > Bacteroidia > Chitinophagales > Saprospiraceae > M3007. The sequence goes on from JBILHQ010000076.1 coordinate 14,556, forward strand.
GGTAACTTCGCAGTTCTGTTGGGGTAATAGCCGCCCCCCCGTGCACGGCTACATCACCGCCGCGCACCACTTGTCCGTTGGGTAACGTTACCGGACTGTCGTATTGTGGCGTAAGGACACCGGTGTTCAGTTCGGGGCCCCAACTGTATGAGATATTGTCGTTCACCCCGCCGCCGAGTCCGTCTTTAAATACAAATTTGCCGGAATTGCCCTGACCGTATTGATTCTGGAATTGGGGTAGTTGAAAAGGTTGGTCAAAAAAAGTACTTGAATTAAATGCGAGCCCGAGTCCTTTTACACCCGATCCATCTTTGGTGGTGACCAGAATAACGCCATTGGCCGCTCTGGTACCATACAAGGCTGCCGCGCTTGGGCCTTTGAGAACTGTTACCGAAGCGATATCGTCGGCATTGATATCCATAGCACCATTTCCAAAATCTACTTCCTGGAACCCTGCTGCTGCTTCGCCACTATTATTCAGCAACGAGTTATTGTTAACCGGAATACCATCCACTACAAACAGCGGATTGTTATTGGAAAAAGACGCTTCACCACGGATGATAATTTTGGAAGTCGAGCCAACACCGGTCGGCCCCTGAGTGACCGTAACGCCGGCGATTTTGCCAGCCAGGTCGTCAGTAAAATTAGTTGATTTAACCGTAGCCACATCGTCGTTATTCAAGCGTTGAACGGCATAGCCCAGGTCCCTGGATTGCCGTTCGAGGCCAAGTGCCGTAACCAGTACTTCATTGAGATCAAGTAAGGTTTCCTCCAGAATAATGTCAATACGCCTGCGATGCTGCAAGGACACTTCCTGTGTGGCAAATCCAAAAAGGGAAAATACAAGGACTGCACTCCCATCAGTCACCTGAATAGAATAGTAGCCATTCACATCTGTAATGGCACCATTGGCAACGCCTTTTTCAGCTACTGTGACGCCCGTCACAGGTTCTCCTGTTTGTTGGTCCCTAACAGTGCCATCCACTGTATTTTTTTGTGCAAAGGCTGGCGCATCTATTAATATACACCATAAAATAATATATAGAATTTTCATAAACAATAAATAAAGCAATTAAAGGCTGTATAGAGACAGCAGTATAATAATGATGATGATGATAGCTAGTGGTCGAGGCACTAGGACGCAGGAATCGAAAGACTTGTTGCAATGAGAGGCGGTCCACGAAGATGGCAATATGTTCCAAAACCTCTAAGTGCCGCAATAGAAAATGGAAAACTGCGGGACTGGTTCCAGTAAGAGGCCAGTATACTGAGCAGTGATTTTAATAACCGGACATCCTTTCGCAGCCGGAAAAGGAGTTCCTGAAAATCTTTGGACTGATCGATATCGTGCAACTCTTCCAGCCAAATCGGATTAACGGTAAGCGTAAAGTAACTATTACGCCATGCTTGTTGTAGTTGGCGGCTCTGCCAGGGCAAAGCAACAAATGATTCCCGGTTATAATTATCACGGGTAAGCCCTATCAGATAAACGCCTCCATCCACCGCAGGCCCAAGGATCGGCTGGTGGTCGGCCAACTGGCAGCAGGTTTGGAGCAGTAGTTTACCGGTAAGTTCCGGACTATCATTACCGACGGTGATAACCCTGGAAAAACCCTTTTCGAAAACGGACTCCATTGCATCTGCAAGCCTTTCGCCAAAGGTTTTACCCGGTATTTTCGAGTCGTAATGCAAAAATACAGGAAGACCACTGCTGCGTGCCGTACGAATCGTTTTACGGATAAGGTACCCTGCGATCAGTGCATTTCCGGTTTTTCCGGAAGATCCGTCAAATGTTTTCACCGCCGCTTCAGAGGAAGCAGTTCGGGAAAAAATAAGGACAGCAGTTTGTTCAGCCTTTTTGTGCATCGATTTCAGGATAACGCCAGGGCAAAGCTATTACAATGGTAACAGGTGCACGGGAAAATTCCCTGATGCGCCCGCTTACAGACATATACGGGTCAAAAACTACTTTGGGATGACTAACAGCGCAAAAAAATTAAAAATAATTATTTCGTCGTTAGTAATGAGGCGCAGGCCAGTGGTACTGAAGAATTTTCATCGATTTGATATCCCAATCGGGATATCGTACACTAATTTGGTACAATTGTCCCCCGGCATCCTTCACAGCTTCAAATTTTCCTGCGTTGCTGAGTTCCAGCCAACGGATATCAGTACGGTTATTATGGGTCGAGAAACTCCCTGAAGCCTCATCAATGCTGTTCGTTTCCACAATATCAGGAAATTCATCCTGATCAACGTCAATGACTTCCAGATCGGCACCTGTATTGCAAAAGAAAAAGGCGGTATATTGTTGGCTTTGTTCCCGAAAGATAACCGTCAGCGTAAAACTACAGGTGGTGCCGTTGCAATTGGAAATAGTGAGGTGGGTGTAATAATAATTGGCCTTACCCAGCGTCAATTTGTGCCATGCCTCATCGGTATACCATGACAACCGGGAGCAAAAATCCGATGGGTTTTGAAAAAGCGATACATTGTCAAGCGCAAAAACCTTCCCGTTAATGGCAATGGTTTTTAAGGCTGGTGCAAAAAAAGCGCAATCATCGGGCGCATACGCCATCACAATAGTTGCGCCCGGATAATGCAACCACCTTTGCATAATACACTGGTCATTTTCAGTACTGATCGACATCGTCGAATCGGTCTCCACTTCGAAGTTGACATCTTCAGGATAAGGTGTTTCTTTGGGATAGAGATGGAAGAGGCTATCGACAAAATCGGTGGTTTGGGCGTGCGCTGATGAGGCGAAGAGGAGGAAAAGGAGAGCGGGGAGTGCGTATTTCAAAAAAGTAATTCTAATGAAAAATTAAAGGGAAACGTTCAAAATTATTTACAAACGCTGTAAGACCAGTACTTTTCACGCCTAATTCACCCCATATCCCACCCCTAACTTCTCCATCGCCAGCAAAAAATCATTGTCCACATTCACTTTGCGTGCCTGCGAAGTAAAGGTTAGTTTTTCGCGGTTTTGGAAGTCGATGAGTTCCAGGCGCAATTCGTGTTTGCCTTTGAAGGTTTTACAAACTGTTTCAAAATTATCCAAAAAAGCACTGTCTATTTTTTCCAACGGAATCCGTAAAGTCACAGATTTCGTCTTTTCAGCACCTATGCTTTCGAGCAGCCGTACGTCATTGACCCGAAATTCCATTTCCTCACTGTTGTACCGCTGCTTTTGCTCCCCTTCTATATACAAACTGGCGCCTTCGTCAAAAAATGCCCGGAATTTCTGGTAACTATCGGAGAACATCGTGATTTCCAAAGACCCTGTATAATCCTGAATGGTAAAGCGCCCCCAACCGGTACCTTTCTGGCTGATGCGGTGTTCGGCGCGGCTTACAAAACCAGCGACGAATACTTTGCGGCCTTTAAAATTATCAATTTTATCTAATGATGTGGCAAAATTTTCCCATTCATAGCGGTAATCATCAAGCGGGTGCCCGCTGAGATAAATACCGATCACGTCTTTTTCCTTCTGGAGTTTCAACAACAGGTTCCAGGGTTCCGCTTTGGGGATTGGCGGTTCAGGAATACTCACCGTATTCGACATATCGCCAAAAAGGGAGTTGACTGATAAGGTCTTATCCTCCTGGTACGAGGAACCGTATTTGAGCAATTGCTCAATATAGGTGTCGTATTTTTCAGTCGGCTGAAAAAACACCGCGCGATTGGGGATTTGCTCATCGAACGCTCCGGCCATCACCATACTTTCCATCACCCGTTTATTGACGGTACGCAGGTTCATACGCCGCATAAAGTCGAAAATACTGGTGAACGGGCCATTTTTTTTGCACTCAATAATCAGGTTTTCCACCGCAGCTTCGCCCACGCCTTTCACCGCGCCAAGTCCGTAACGAATATCCCCTTTTTTATTTACCGCGAAATTCAGTTCCGATTCGTTGATATCCGGGCCTTTTACCACTAATCCCATACGCTTACATTCTTCCAGGAAGAAGGTAATTTTTTCAATATTGTTCTGCGAATGCGTCAAAACCGCAGCCATATACTCCGACGGATAATGCGCTTTGAGGTAGGCCGTTTGGTAAGCCACTAAGGCGTAACAGGTGGAGTGCGACTTATTGAAGGCGTACGATGCGAAGGCTTCCCAGTCGGTCCATATTTTTTCTAACTTATCTACAGGATGCCCTTTGGCAACAGCACCCGCCACAAACTGACCTTTCATTTTATCCAGTACCGCCTTCTGCTTCTTACCCATCGCTTTCCGCAACACGTCGGCATCTCCTTTGGAGAAGCCGGCGAGTTTTTGGGAGAGGAGCATGATTTGTTCCTGATAGACACAGTTGTGCAGAATCACATTATTACCCACAAAATTGTGTGTGCCTTCTACTGAAATGTCGTACACCAATTCCTCACCGCATGGTGTGATTTCGGCAATTTCTTCCCAGCGAACAGACAAGTTTTTCTTTGTTAATGGCAAATCCAGCACTTCTGCTAATGGTTCTACGATAGCCGCAGCAATACGGGAGCGATTTTTATTCAAAGTATTAAAATGCTGACGACTGAAGCCATGCATTTCCATCAGTTTTCGTTGTGATCCTTCCCATGCTGAGGCCACTTCATCAAAAAATATCTTCCTGGAAACATCGTCTTTTACCATTTCACCAAAAGCTTTGCGATCAGGCATTTGTTTCAAAACGAGGTGCGGCGCAATTTGACTGGCAAAACCTTTTAAATCGTATACCGAAACCTGAAATGCGGTGATTTCCTGGTTCCTGCGGTTGTTGTGGTATTTTGTTTCGTAAGTAGTCGAATGGATACCCAAACGCAGCAAAAGTGTTTGCACATCAATAGCGAGTCGTGGCGAAATCGTTTTGATATGGGCAATTTTTTCGCCGACATGGCCGTCACAATCCCATAAACATGCCAAAAAGAAAGCGATTTGATGGTCTGACAAGCCAAATACAAATTCCGGAACGAATTTATCGCCCGACCAGCAGCCTCCCGTTGTCGTTTTTAATCCCCAATCCCGCAATGCAGCGACAACACTGTTGGGTTCATGGTATGCTGTTTTTTCAACACCCCTTACCATTACCCGGGTTACATCTCTTACCTGTTGTAATGTCGTAGATTCTACCCGCTCGAATGCATTCAATGATTCTTTATATGCTTCGATGAGCACCTGGTCTTTCGAGATAAAATCAGCCGTCGGGCCACAAGAAGTAAGCGAACCGTCGGCAATAAGATAGGCGAGTACCCGCAGTTTATTTTTATCGGTGGTTTGTGTAGTCTCAGCAGCAAGTTTTCGTGGTGTTGCAATATGATCGCCGGGTTGCAGTTCCTGTAATTCCCGCCACCCATTTTCAGTAAGTACCCGGTGGTTATGGGTCATTTTTACGGTGGCGCCGTTTTTCAGTTTAACTTTAAAAACAGGTTTTTTACCATTGCAAACCCAGTAGGTCATCAATGCTTTTTGCGGCTTCAATTGCGCATCCACACCCTGCACATAAAAATCAGCCACCCTGTTTTCCAATTGGTCTATCCGTACCCTCTTACCCGTGATAGCATCAAATACAAGCGTATCTCCGGTGACGCAGATACCAAAAGTGTCCTTCAGGTATTCCTCCATATCCGGCACGTCATACACCACTGTCTGCCGGCCATGTTTCCTGGCGATAAAGTCGGGAATATACTCAATAGGACCCGGTCGATACAGCGCGTTCATAGCGATCAGATCGTCGAATTTATCGGGTTTGAGGTCGCGGAGGTATTTCTGCATCCCGGCACTTTCAAACTGGAAGGTACCGTTGGTTTCACCGCGCTGGTAGAGTTCGTATGTTTGGCGGTCGTCGAGGGGTATATTGTCAACATCGATGGAAACACCGTGATTTTGTTTGATCAATTTCAGAGCATCCCGGATAATTGTCAGGGTTTTCAGGCCCAAAAAGTCCATTTTGATGACACCCGCATCTTCAATCACTGAGCCTTCAAACTGTGTCAGTAAAAGGTCTGAATCTTTAACCGTGGCCACCGGAATAATATCGGTAAGGTCGTAAGGCGCAATGATAATGCCCGCTGCGTGTACGCCTGTTCCGCGCACAGATCCTTCGAGTATCATGGCTTCCCGAAGCACGATACTTTCGGAAGTGCCCTCGGCGTTGAGAAATTCCCGGAGGCGTTTTACGTTTTCCAGGTCTTCCGTGGCCAGCCCTTCTTTTTCCGACAATGAGCCTTCGCCGGTAATGGATGCTTTCAATACCCGGTTAAGTGAAATGCCGGGTTTATCCGGCACTAATTTTGCCAGGGCATTGGATTGTTCGAGGGGCAAATCGAGTACACGGGCCACGTCTTTGATCGACATTTTGGCGGCCATGGTGCCGTAAGTGACAATCTGTGCCACCTGTTGTTTGCCGTATTTTTCCACCACATAATCAATCACCTTCTGCCGGCCTTCGTCGTCGAAGTCCGTGTCAATATCGGGCATTGATTTCCTGTCGGGATTCAGGAAACGTTCGAACAGCAGTTGGTACTTAATCGGGTCGATATTGGTGATCCCGATACAAAATGCCACGGCACTTCCCGCAGCCGATCCACGACCCGGTCCGATGAATACCCCTAAATCGCGCCCGGCTTTAATAAAGTCAGCAACAATCAAAAAGTAACCCGCAAACCCCATCGTTTTGATGGTGTGCAGTTCGAAATTGAGGCGGTCTTCCACCTCGGCAGTAATCATTTTGTAGCGTTCTTTCGCGCCGGTATAAGTGATGTGGCGTAAAAAATCATCCTGCGTGGAGAATTCTGTAGGGACAATAAAATTGGGCAGCAGAATATCCTTTTTCAGTTTCAGTGGCTCAATTTTATCTACAATTTCCAGCGTATTGTCCAATGCCTGTGGCAGATCATGGAACAATTTGCCCATTTCAGCCTGGGTTTTAAAATAAAACTGGTCGTTCCAAAACGCAAACCGGCCGTGTTTCATCACCGTCCCTTCTTCCATAAATTCCCGGATAGCGGGCGTGGCCTGCTTTTCACCGGTATTGATACACAACAGGATATCGTGTGCATTGGAGTCTTTTTGATCGACGTAATGGGAATCGTTCGAGCAGATCATTTTGACATTATAGTCCTTCGCAAACCGCATCAGCACTTCATTCACCTGATCCTGTTCTGTCATATTGTGGCGCTGCAGCTCGATGTAATAATCCTCGCCGAACAAATCGAGCCACCATTCAAATTCTTTCCGCGCCGCCTCTTCGCCCTTTTTGAGGATGATCTGGGGCACCATCGCACCGATACAACAGGTGGTGGCAATCAGCCCTTTATGGTATTGCTGAATCAGTTCTTTATCAATACGCGGGTATTTGCCATACAAACCCTCGATAAAACCCATAGAAGAGAGTTTGACCAGGTTTTTATAGCCTTCCGGGTTTTTAGCCAGCAGGAGTTGGTGGTATCGTTTGTCTTTGTCTTCTTTGGTAAAAGTCTTGCGGTGGCGGTCGTTCACTACATAAAATTCACACCCGACAATCGGTTTTACCCCATCGTGTTTCGCCGCTTCTGCCACAAACTGGAACACACCGAACATATTGCCATGATCGGTAATGGCCATTCCTTTCATGCCATCAGCAGCCGCTTTTTTAAATAAAGAAGGGATACTCGCGGCGCCGTCGAGGAGGGAAAACTGGGTATGGCAGTGGAGGTGTGCGAAATTGGGCATAATTCTTTTTTAGCGATGAACTATGAACGATGAGTTATGAGTTTTTTAGAGTGTGCCTCCAAGCGGGACGACTGGGACTTATTGCTTGCAGACTACTTGTATATGGTCGCAGGAATCTCAAAACGCATCATTCAACAACGTTCCGCAAAATTAAAACAATTCGTTGAGAATTTGAAAGGCATTTTTTGGAAAAAACGAGGCGTGGTTGGGTTAAGAGTTCAGTATCAATGGAATGTGAATTGGGCGTTTTTTTTCCACATATTACTATCTCACCATTTCCCTATACCCAAAAACCAAAAAGCCCTTTTCCCGCAATTCCTCTAACGGTGTATCATCCGAACCAGCCAATGTCGCCAGCACAAAATCTCCACCCCAAGCGCCCAGACTTTTAATCACACCCGGGAAATCAGGGAAGTACAAATCCTGCGCCCGGGGAAGTGCCAGCGCATCGGCAAGCAGGCGTTCATGGGCGAGCAAAGCCACTTCAAATGCCGGAAGATCAATTGCGCTTAAAACTTTACGGGTCAGTGCCGAAATATCAGCCACCAATTGCGAATTTTTCCCGGCCACCATTTCCCGGTACCGCTGTATACCTTCCCGACTATCCTGTTTTTTACCCAAATAAATAAAATGCAACTGGTCTTTGAACGGCGGGTCAAAGGCTACCCTTTCTACCGATTCCCGCTGTCCGGCCGGCAATGACGGATTAAGCCGGTATAGCAGCGGTCCCTCGGCAAAAGCACAAGCAATGTCGTACCCGGAACCCCCAAATGTCGCTGCCAGCAAAGGGTAAGGATCAATTCCGGCCCAGCGGGCCACGGCGGCAATAAGCGTACTGCTGGAGCCTAATCCCCAGTTGAGGGGAAAATCGGCAGCCATCGTCACAGATGCACTTTTCTCTTTTAAGAAAGAAGGCTGTTGAACACGGCAGGCCACCAAAATATCCTGCAACCGTTCGGCGATGGCTGCATCGGTTGTCTCTAATATCGACCAATCCTCCGTTTGAAAGGTCGCAGAAAACCAGGTTTGATCGAAGTTGTTTTTGCTGTTCCAGGTTAAAATACCTGGTTTTTCGCCCGGTAATACGGTAAATGTTTGTCCGTAACGCACAGGAATAGCCAACGCCAGCGCCCCGTCCAGCACGGCATATTCGCCGGTAAGCAACAATTTGCCATGGGCAAAAGTGGAAAACATTAAACGGGATCTTTCGTATGCTTCGCAATTACCGCCTTGAGCGCGGGGGCCGTCATCGCTCCGGCATCGCGCCAGAGTTCTTTCCCGTTTTTAAACAATGCCAGGGTAGGCACACCCATCACTTTTTGGGCGACAGCGAGATCGGTATTTTTATCCACGTCAATTTTGACGATGCGAATGGCGTCGCCAAGATCGGCTTTTACAGTGTCCAGAGCGGGTGCCATTGCTTTACAGGGGCCGCACCAGGTGGCGAAAAAATCCACCAGCACTGGCGTATCAGATTGAATAATTTCCTGAAATGTCATAGTTCGAAAATGGTTTCTAAACGAATGCCGCGTGAGCCTTTTATGAACAACAATGTGTCCCGAAAGTTCTGTTCCAGGTACCATTTTCGGGCGGCAACAGCATCAAAAAAATG
>JBILHQ010000077.1:0-23788 GCA_044350415.1 Saprospiraceae bacterium
GGAACTGCCGAACCAGAGAGATATTTATTATTGGGTTGGGCTTGAAGAAGATGAATTGAAAAAATAAAAAATAGCGCGTAGAAAAAAGAGGAGTTGCTCAATTTCATAAATGATTTGGATTGGATGTTAAAACAGATAGCGAAGAATAAGATACGAACACGGAAAAGCAGGACGAAAGAAATGTTTCTGTTTTTCAATTTGTCTTCTGATATTATTCTCCGCCAAACATAAAGTATTCCTGCGACAGGTAAGTGTTAAAGTTTTTAATCAGGTGATAATTTAACTTAAACAAAGGTTTTTTTTTATTGAACGCGATGTCAAAATAGATTATGGCAGGTTTTCTTTGAAGTTGTCAGTCGACAATACCACTGTTTTCATTTGCTGGATGACATTTTTTTGTATTTACGTTTTGACAGACCTACATTTAAAAGCCTCAACACCCATACCCAATCAAAAAAACAACCACCAAAACAACCAGAATAAAGCCGGAATAATCCGGCCCCTTCTCCACAAAATACGGCACATTTACAGCCCGCCCATACATTTTCCGTCGCATTTCCTCATTAATCCGCCGTTGCACCGCCACCGCAATCTTCCGCTGTTGGTGTTGCGCCGCCGCCTGTTGTTGTACCCATTGTTCCACTTTAGTAGAAGGCGGCGGTACTACAGTCGGTTCAGGTTCAAGTATCTTATCAGTAGTCTTCTTCTGCAAAAACGATTTCGCCGCATTTCTTTCAGCATCCGTCGCACCGGAATTCGCCGCTAAATCCCGGATTTTTTCGGCTCGGGTTCGGGTATCTTTCATATCAGTAGTAGATTAACGGGTGAAATAATCCGGCGATGGCCAGGAGAAGCAACGCGGGTCGTAAATCTGTCCGGTATCCAACCTGGCGATCAGGTACTGCGGTTTATCACCGAAGTAAATCCGGGCAATATTTACAGCAGGAGAATTGGCTTTTTTGATTTTGGCCTCCCGGGCCCAAAAGAATGCCTCGATCACACCCATTGATATTTCGCCGGTTTCCGGGTCGCAATACCGTTGAACGGCGGTCGGCCACTGGTTGGGAAATTCGCTGCAAAAAATCTGAAACTGGCGGCGGAGGAAATTATTAGGCCGGATTGTTTCGGCTTTCATGTTCGGACCAGTCACCCATAATTTGCCGGACATTTCCGGCAGATCGGCTGGTTTATCCGGCGACTGATAGGGTTTGGTTCCTTCCTGCCAACCGGTTTCGGGCGTGTAATAACATAATGCGTTTTGGATACTGCCGCCTTCGCGCCGGGCGATATGTGCCTGAATGATTTCTGCCGGATTAAAGCGGTTCTTTTCGTGGCCGCCGTTTTGAAATTGCACCTGTAGTCGTTTGATCTGTTCTTCCAGTGGGAAAACAATAAGTGAATTGCTTCCCGGCCGATCCCAGCCCCAAATCTTCGGGAGCCAGCCAGCCGCATTTCTTACGTGCAGGAATACGGTGCTGCCCTGAGGCCCAAACTGCCAAACCGGGGTGCTGGATATGGCCGGATGCGACTCCGGAGCACCGCTTTTCCAACCTCTGCCAGGCGTCCAACTATGTATCGCATTTTTCCAGGTCTGGTTTTCCGCATTCCATCCGATATAAGCAAACAGGAAATCACCGCCGAACTTCTCAAACCCTTTTGCTTTTTCCGTAAATCCACGGCGCAGGTGAGAGAGTTGGGCGTCCTGGGTGAATACCTTGTTGGCGCGGGAGCCAGGACGGGACCGGCTGAAAATGCTGGTCCATTGGCCATGGACAGAAAGTGCAGAGAGGATGAATGTGGAATCCTTGCCATGTTCATACTTCCTCGGACCTTTGTGTTGTTGTTTTGTAGACATTATCAATAGTTAAATATTATTTATGGTACTATTTTGAGCCTTGTGAAACCAAAAAACTTCATACGTCCAGGCAAGGAATACGGCATTTCGATTCTTTTCCAGGTCCCCGAATTTGGAGAGTCGTATCCCAAGATACTGGTTACTTAGCCGGTTTAATGCGGCGATATCATCGTTGTTCAGCGCCCTGACCTTGGCGATGGACTTGACCCAGCGCGGCGTATTGCAATCTAAGATCAGTTGTTTTTGGATGCCGCTGACTTCTTTGCGCATGAATTCAGAAAGGCGCTCATTGCCGTAATACACCATGTGCGCAAATTTCCTCGAACTGCCCTGTACGAACTCTTGTCCCACGGGGGCGCCATTCAATCGCCGCCGGTAAATCTCATCACGGAACATCTTGTAAATGCGGCACATATAGTCCATGCCATATTTCCTGCTCCAGGCGAGAAAAGTATATTTCCGGGTGTTTTTGCAGCCCAGGTCGAGTATTTTCTGGTACAGAATATCAATCCGCTGATCCAACGACAGCGACTCTCCGGGCATTTCGGTGCGTTGTTCCGGCATTGCCGGCCGCACCAATTCCCGCACCGCCGAAACCAGGCTGCCGTTTTTCATCGTGGTATCCAGAAAGGTTCCGGGGGTATAAATCCAGCGTTTTTCGTCGTTTTCTAACCATGCTGCCTGTTTTTCGATGGCCTCTTTCAGGGTAGCAGCTGAATACTGCCGCAGGATTTCTTCGAGACTTACCATGGCTTTTTGTTGAATTTCTTTAGAAAAATCATGTTTCATACAGGTTTTTTCGGCGTTGTAGCGCACCCGGCCAGCCTTCAGCATTGGCAGGTAGATCCGGGCCATCAGGAGTAGCCACAGCTGTATTGCGGCATTATAGCGCGAACTTGGGGGGGCGGCGCAACCGGGGGGCTGATCACCTTTTTTTTCTGCATTTAGTTGCACATCTGGTTGGATGCTTTCAGCGTCTTGTTGGTCGTCTAAAAATCGTGTTTTTTCTGGCTGCAGCTCTGCTGCTTCATTTTCGATTTTGCCGCTTAATTCTTTCTTCTTTTTATTTTTTAAGTTTTTAATTGGTGTTATTGCCGAAGATTCTTCGTTTAAGGCGTTTTTAGAAAAAGTAGTATTAGGCTGGTTTTCAGTATCTTGTGTCGAATTTGCCGTAAAACTTGTACCTCCTAAAACATATTTAAGGTTTATGTAACCTATTACGCCGCAGCGGCCTTTTTTATCCAGAATACCCGCTGCATTTATCGCCATCCATTCGGAAAATAAATCGAATCCAGGTGAGGTAGCTCCGTTAGCATGGTACATTATCACACTGCTGGTTAGTTTGTTTCTCCAATTTAAAACAGACCGTTCAGAGTTGTGCAAGTCAGTGGCCTTACCATTCGCTTTTCTACGAATTTGATCAGAATTCTTAAATTCTGATCGTTCCCGGGATGTGTGTTGATTCAGTGAGGCATATCCGGTAGTAGATAACCGGACAGGAATAAACTGCCCCTCAGCCCCTGAAACAATGCTCATATACCGTCCAAGGTCATCTTGCTTTATGGCATGAAGATGCTTCCAAGCCATCTCAAGAGCATATTTAGCGTAGCTGAAAGTATCGCCATGGAGTACACGAATACCTCCTTTGACCGAGCCTGAATTCTTTCGGGTAAATGCCTCGTATTCCGCCATGCTTTCTTCTAAGTGGCAAAGGAGGAAGTGGTACTCCGAGGGAGAAATAACCTTAACTCTGTAAGGATTTTGATTGGCAGAAGCAGTCACCATAATTTCAAAAAATCGTTATGAAAAAATACCAGGCCGCAATAGTGAAAAAATGCGGCCCGGCTATTGTTACGCTTTCGCGTCTTGTTTATTTTAGTATCAATGGTACTTTAGTGGTTCGGCACCTCCTTTTTATTTCGAGTAGCTAAGGTAATTAATTTAGTGCCACAGTTAATAAAAAATATTTAATTTGCTCAAAAAATGGCTATAACTTCCTGATCAAATTCTTTTTTGGGGGCATAATACGAGCCCAGAATGATATACCCCGAGCCGGGACTACTCGGCAATGCTTCTAACTTTGCCGGGATATGGGACCTGTTAATATTACAGCGCATAAGTGCCATCTGTCCGTCACTAATACCGTTTTTCAATAAAAACGTCTTAACCCAAGTTTTGGCCCTTTCGGTATCTGGTGTATCCAGGATGATGTGTGCGGTATTGTCCGGCGTCTCATCGTCCATCACAAAGCAATTCAGGCAGTCGGGGTTGATTTTACTTTCTTCGGGGAAGCAGGGTAGATGCAGTACATGAATCATAATTTTCCAATATTGTTAAAAGTTGAACGGTTGCATACTTGAATCCGGCACTGCCACCGGCATTGATTCTGGTGAGTTTACCTTCCACCACAAAGTCGTCGACGATCTTCGAGGACCATCCCCGTTCCACCAATTCCTTGGTGCTCCAAAATTCTTTGGAGCGCAGATCAACCATGGTATCGGTTTTGCGCTCGATGCGCTCCCAGACCTGTGCGGTAACTGACTTTACAGCATCAGAAAGTATTGATTTAAAGTTGTCGCTAAATACGTCCATGTGTTATTAATTTGTGGATCGCGCAGCCAGAATATTGGTTTGAATAGCCTGACTACCTTCCTGTTGTAGTTTCATTTTTTCTACCCATAACTCAGAAGCCATTGTTAAAACTGATTGGTCGTGGTAAATACCCTTCAGTACTAATCTTACCCATTCCCGCGTTCTACCGCACTTTTGGGCAAGATCATTCATGGACCCTCTAAACTTTTTTAACCCTTGTCGAATTTCCTCGGGACTGAAATCGGTTGCTGCCATATTATTTTCGTTATTTTGCATCTCTTTTGCAATTGTTTGGCAGATGTACAGTCACACAATGTGACAAACAAATTTTTAATCACATTATGTGATTAAAGTAATAAAATATACCATTTTTAGGGTATTAAAATCGAACGAATTGAAGAAATAAGACGTGAATTAGGTCTTAACAAGACCCAGTTTGCGGAAGTATTGGGAATCAAGCCAACCTATTATCATCAAATAATTAATGGTAATACCTCTAATACATTGCGGCTTGAGCACCTTGAAAATCTATTGGAGAAAAAAGGCGTAAACCCTATCTGGGTGATGACCGGACAAGGTGACATGTTTCTGGCACCCAAAGAGAACGCCGATCAAGGCACCAGCCATGAACAAGGAACAGAACCACCGGTGGTGAATAAAAAAGCAACCATCAACAGCATTATCCGATATTCCAACATACCGACTTTCCCGGGGGATTTGGCATACGATATATTGGACAACCTGGTAAGCAAAACGATTACGGCCCAGCCGGATTTTTTGTCTCAGGGTCAGTCTGCCATCGAAATACTGAGCCTCTCTTGGTTGTCAATGCTTGAACTCGTTCAGCATATTCTGGATCAGGATATTGACTTTCAGTATGGAGAAAAGAAGTATCACTTTCGACCGGAGTAGGTGAAGAAGTAGGAGGGGCAGGACCAAAGGAGTTGTTTTTTTGTTCATTATTTTTCCTTTCCATGAGAATACGGTTTGTTTGGCAAAGGAACGGCAAGTTATTTTAAACAACAAATTGTTTTGTTAAATTTAACTACATAAAAAACAATTAGTTTTATAAATGATTAGCCATAAAGATCAGATGCAACTTAGTTTTAATCCCTTTTTCAGGTAAAAACAGCAAAACACCGGCGTCGAAATTCCTGCGGTTTTGAATCTATGCTACATGATATGAACCCGCCTAAGGCTGTCAGGGAGGTATTCAGTAACACACCAAATATTCGTCAGCGGCCTCACTTTCCGGCCCATCTCCAGATGGCTGCTGGGCAAAAACAGTGGACCAGATTAGATATGTTTTGTACAAAAACGACATAACAACACTAATAAATGCACCAATTCCCACTTTTAGATGTGTATTCGCTTGACAGTCAATTGTTTATTTTTTTTCGACAATAACAAGATATTATTTTTTTAAAAGGGTTGTCAAGTCTCTTTTTTGGAATAAAATCTTGCACTACCTTTGTGGTCTTTTTTATTAACACGTCAAAAACTTAAACATCATACCCATGTCAGGTAATCGCACATTCACAATGATTAAGCCCGATGCAGTTCGCGCCGGCAATATTGGCAACATTCTTCAAATGATCAATGCTGCGGGTTTCCGTATCGTTGCAATGAAGCTCACCCAACTCAGCCCGGAGAAAGCAGGCGAATTTTATGAAGTGCACAGCGCCCGCCCTTTTTATGGCGAACTGTGTGAGTTCATGAGCAGCGGTGCGATTGTGGCGGCTATTCTGGAAAAAGAAAATGCTGTGGAAGATTTCCGTACCCTGATCGGTGCCACCAACCCTGCTAACGCAGCACCAGGTACTATCCGCGCTAACTACGCTACCAGTGTTGGCGAAAATGCCGTTCACGGTTCCGATAGTGATGACAATGCCGCCATCGAAGGCGCATTTCATTTTGCCGGCGTAGAAAACTTTTAGGGAGTTATGAGTTATGAGTTATGAGTTATGTGACGTACCCCGTAGTGTATTTCGTAGCGTGCTTTACGGGTACACATTACGTAACTCATAACTCATAACTCATAACTATTTATAAAACAGCCACTTCCCTATCTCTTTGATCGTCACCTTTTTACCGTACATCAGTATTCCTACCCGATAAATACGGCCTGCCAGCCACACAAAAAAGACGGCTGTTCCAAGGAGTACTACTAACGACAGGATGACCTGCCATACCGGTGGATGAAATGCCAGTCGACCGGGCATTACAATCGGGGAAAACAAGGGGAATATAGAAGCAAAAACGGCTAAGGGGCTATGGGGCGCCCGCATCACTACGGTGCTCATGATCAAAAAAGCGGCAATAATCGGAATCATGATCGGGAAAGTCAACGATTGCCCTTCTCCCATGTCGTCGCCCATGGCACTGCCCACCGCGGCAAAAAGGGAGGCATAAAGAAAGTAGCCACCCAGGAAAAACAACATTCCCATCGAAATAATATACCACCAGTTCTGGCGGGTTATTTCTGCAATTAACATGGGCAATTGGTCCTGCATCTCTTCCATCGCACCAGGCTGCATTCCGTTGGGCATCTGGGCGGCTGCCGACGGATCAATGCCGAAGAAGAACTGCACACCGACAAAAATGATGGAATTCAGCACTGCCCAAATAAGGAGCTGGGTAAGTCCCACACCTGCCGAACCAATAATCTTACCCAGCATTAACTCAAACGGTTTTACGCTCGACATGATGACTTCCACAATCCGACTGGTTTTTTCTTCCATCACCGACCGCATCACGATCGTGCCCCAAATCAAAACGAGCATGTACATGGCAATCCCCATGAAAAAAGAGATACCCATCGCTACACCACTGGTGAGGGATCCTGCATCGTCGCCTGCTTTGTCGATCGGTTCTGGGTCCAGGGATACTTCCGTATCTAATTCATTGAGCGCTTTGCGGTCGAGTCGCAGCGAATCTATTTTATAATCCTTTATTTTGTTGGCCACCCGCCTTTTAATGACGGCTTCTGTTTCCGGATTGAATTGCTGGTCAGAATAAAGATAGACGGTTTGTTTTTTAACTGATAAATTGGCTAATGGCGGCAGTCGAAGTACCCCGTCGTATTTTTTAGAACGGACTTCATTCTTCAATTGTTCCAGGTTAGTGCCCGGTGGTGCTACGGAGAATTGTAGTCCCCGTTCATCGGCAATGCCAGTGCCAACAGGAACCAGTCCGGCTTCGTCAAACACCACAATCCGTCTTTTTTCGGTGCCTTTATACGACATCATGAGCCCCTGGAACACGAAGAATGCGCCAAATGCCAAGGGGGTAAGAATGGTGCCTAATAAAAACGCACGGGTACGGATGCGGGTTGTGTATTCCCGTTTTACGATAAGCCAAAGTTTAGACATAATAATTGGAGCGTGTATTTGCAGCCACAAAAGTGATAAAACTATTCAACAACTTCCTTCTGCCCGGAAAAAAATCACAATTCCTGACTTCTCCAATGCTTTTACATCTCCCTGGTAGTTGCTGCGATCAGAACGGAGTTCGGGTTTGATTCTTTTTCCAAAATCTGAAATAATTTTATCGAATTCTGATTTGGAAAGACTGGAGTTAAAGCAAAAGAAATGAGCGTCTATAAAGTAATTAGGACTTTCATACAAGTGGCTCACGGTGAAATACTTGGGCGCGCGCTGGTCCATCAAGGTAACTGTGCCTGAATCAAAAATTTCAATTTGTTTCCAAAACAGGCTGGGTTTATCCTGTCCACTAATATAAACGGTGTATTTAATGCTATCTAAATGCAGGGTACAGACAGAAGCCGAATCTGTATAAAAAAACTCCCCATCCCTTGGCTTAGCATTTTTTTGGGAGGATATCAGTGTTTTGTATTTTTTAAACACCTTAAATTCCAGAGTCTTTAATTCCTTAAAATAGTACTTGTTGATTAATTTTTGAAATGCTTTATCTTTTGAAATATCTTTATAATCGTTGATGTTGACATTGTAATTGGACATCGGGACGTAACCAATAATAACAGCTTCATTTTTCATCACAAATTTTGCTTTGTGAAGGATTATGGAACCATAATCCGCATAAACATGCCCGGTTATTGCTGTAAAGCATAACAGAAAGAGCAACCTGAGCGGTATAAATTTTTTGATTTGCATGTTGTTGTGGAAAATAAATTGTGATCAATTGTAGTAAATTTAAACATGTGGCTTTTCCGAAGTATGGTCGGCCCGTACATAATAATCCACGCTTGGACTGGTAGCTAATAAACCACAACTACTCATACCGCAACGCCTCAATCGGATCAAGCCGCGATGCCTTTAACGCCGGGTAAAAACCGGAAATGACGCCTACAAACATACAGAGGCCAAAACCAAGACCCATCCAGGCCCAGGGAATCAGGAAACTGCCGCCAAGGGCAGGTGTCACCAAATTACCTACCAAAATACCCAAAATGATGCCAAAAATGCCGCCAAATTGGCAAATGATGATGGCTTCCATCAAAAATTGATACAGAATGCTGCTCGAGGTGGCACCAAGGGCTTTATAAATACCAATTTCCCGGGTGCGTTCGGTGACGCTCACGAGCATGATATTCATCAACCCAATCGCCGCCCCAAGAAGGGTCATCAGTCCGATCGCAATCGTGGCCCAGCGGAGATAACTGGTGTTTTCTTTCAAAATGGCAACTAATGAATCACTGGCAAATACCTCAAAGTCATCGGCTTCTCCGGGCCGTAACCGCCTGATCTGGCGGAATAATCCCGAAGATTCGGATTGTGCAGCATCCATATCCAATGCATTTTTGACTGCGATGACAATGTCGTATTCTGTATCTTCTGCGGCATAAAGCGCCTTAACCGTCAGTAAGGGCGCATAAATGGCGCGATCGCCCGAACTGTTCATCGAAGCCCCTTTCGAGGCTAATATGCCTATTACCCGGTATTTGTTGCCGCTAACAGTAATGATCTGATCGAGCGCCTTTTCGGGTTTGTTCTTGAATAATTTTTTGGCGACATCCTGTCCAATGACCACCTTGGGCTGACCGTCATTCACTTCCGATAGGGAAAAGTTCCGGCCAAATTCAATATCCATTCCTTTGACCGGGAAATAGTTCTCATCCACACCTACAAAACCAATATTCGGGTTGGTCTCTTCTTCGCCATATTTGGCGGAAGCCAGATTGGTGCCACTAAACGAAAGCGACACCTGAGCCGGGAATTTAAATCGGTCTTTAAATTCGGCGGCCTGGCGGTAATTAATTGGTTCTCCTGCTTTTTGCCGCCTTCCGCCGCGGTTGCTTTTCACCTCCCCCCATTTACGCTGGATGGAAAATGAATTGGCTCCCAGCCCTGAAAAATTGTCGTTCAGGGAAAAGGCAATCGCATCAATCGCCGTGAGAATACCCACCAGCGCCATGATACCCAATGCAATAATCATCAGGGTCAATACTGCGCGAAGCAAATTGGCGCGGATGCTTTGCAGGGCCATGCTAAATATTTCAGAAAAAGGCATCGTCTATGGTTGATTTAAGAGACTGAGTCTACTGGTCAAATGTAGGTCTTCGCCATGATTGATTTCGCCTGAATAGCCACAATTCTCAAATTTATAGATCAATGACATCTAAAGCCGGATGTAAAATCAGATATTTGCCGGATAAAACTACTTATTCGCTATGCTACGACCGTTCAACCTCCGCGCCTGGATCGACGAAAACCGCCACCTGCTGCAACCACCAGTAGGTAATAAACAAATTTATATCGGCAATGACGACTTTATCGTCATGATTGTCGGCGGTCCGAATGGCCGCAAAGATTACCACTGGGAAGATGGCGAAGAGCTGTTTTACCAGTTGGAAGGGGACATTCAGGTCAAGATTATTAATGAAGATGGAAAGCCCGAGGTGATCGATATCCGGGAAGGGGAAATGTTCTTGCTGCCTCCGCGTATCCCGCACTCGCCACAGCGCCCTGCAGGTACCGTCGGCCTCGTGCTCGAACGTACCCGCCACGAAGGCGAAATAGATAAACTCATGTGGTTTTGCGAAAATTGCAATGAAAAACTACATGAAGCGTCGTTCCCGTTGAAGGATATCGGTACGCAGATCAAAGCCGCTATTGGCGCGTTTATGTCGCAGGAGGACTTGCGGACCTGCAAGAAGTGTGGTGTAGTGATGGAGCAACAGTAGGCCGGATTAATAAACGGCAACTTTTCCGGCTTCCCAATTCTGGTATTCTGCGGAGAACAGCATACCAAAACAGACGATGGTATCCTGATCCACCGTCAATGACGCTACTATATTGGGCAGTGATCCCGGAAGAAGAAAGGTTTTACTAAAGCCCTGCGCAATGACCTGGTTGCCCAATAAAGTGAAAAAGAATAATAAGTATATAAAGCGATTCATGGTGTATAAAAGGGTTGGTTAAATACGTGTGTCTTATTCACTCCAGGGTTAACCTGAATCATTTAGACACAACTATAAGTCGAATTAGTGATATTAATGCGAATAACGGGAACTGAATCCGTAGTTCGTAATATTAACGGGAGCTTGGAGATAATTACTTTGATAGTCAGTATATTGTGTCCCTCTGGATGCCGTATTTACACGGAGAACCACGGAGAAAACGCACGGAGAGGCACAGAGCAGGCTTTACATGCGGAAGGGGGATCTGAATAGTAATTATCTCCGATCTCATGTTAATATTAATAAAAAACCGCCCGACTTGCGGCTCACGCTACGTATTGCCTACTTTTTTCTAAATTTCTTGCGGCCATCTGTCACCTGCGGCCTACTGCTTTTACCGCCTGTTAATAACTTTTTCCGCCATTTATTGTAATAATTAACCAATCCTTCCTACTTTCGCTCATACTTCCGCCGATGGCGAAGCAAGGTGTTTGTGATTATACCTGAACCACACAAAAATGAACTACGGGACAACCCTTACCACTGATCCTGAATTGCCTGCCGGCGTGCAGCGCTGGAAATTCCGTGATCTTAAAATATATGCCTCCACAGAGTGGCTGGCCGATAATAAAAAGAAGTACAGGCAGGTGTTTGACCGTCTGGAAACTTCTTACGTATACGCTGAATTGTCTTTCCATAATAAAATGTTCGATGTGGACGATTGGGAGGTCAATGTGGAATTACGTTGTTTTACGGTAAAAAAGCAGCGCAAAGAGATTTGCGTGCTGCCTTTCCACCGTAAAGTGAGCAAATACGATGCTATTGGGTATATCCGTGAAGGATGGGGAAACAAACAGGAAGGCATTTTTTGGAAAAAAGGCCAGTATTGCTGGGAAGCATGGATTGAAGGTGAGAAAGTAGGCTCCCGCTTATTTTTTATCGAAGATGCCACGCGGCCCATCTCTAAATCCGATAACCCTTATTGCCAGTTGGTGGGTCTCAAAATGTACGAAGGGCCTTACGATGATGTGCCGGAATTTGACCGCTCTTACCTCCGCCGGTTTTCCGGCGAAGAGACCCGCTATGTGTATGCTGAGGTAATGCTCAGCAATTTATTGGCGGTTCGGCAATGGCAATGTGAACTGTTTATCAAATTTTATAACGATGCCCGGGAGTTAAAAGGGCAGGTGGTTCGCCTCCATAAGGTGGAAAAGGGTGATGAATACATCCGGTTAACAGCAGGCTGGGGATCAAATGTAAAGGGCTCCTGGCGAACTGACCGCTATACCGCTGAAATTGTTTTTATGGACCAGTTGCTGGGTGTAATGCAATTTGAAGTGGGGAACGATACCGAAGAAGGTGCCAATAATGTGTGGCTGCCCGATAAAGGAATTCAGGTCTTACCCGAATACGGCGGGACGGAAGATGCGGAAACTTTTCACGATGTGATGGCACGCCTTGATGTGCTGATTGGATTGTCGGAAATAAAGGCAAAAGTGCGCGAGCATTCCCAGTATATTCAGTTTTTGCAATTGCGCAAAGAGAAAGGATTTGCGGAGAAGGACGGCATTAATGTGCATTCGGTGTTCGTAGGGAATCCGGGAACAGGTAAGACGACCGTCGCGAAAATGATGGGCCGGTTGTACAAAAAAATGGGACTATTGTCGAAAGGCCATGTCCATGAGGTAGACCGCTCCGATATCGTGGGAGAATATATCGGTCAAACTGCACCGAAAATGAAAGAGGCTATTGAAAGTGCCCGCGGAGGCGTGCTCTTTATCGACGAAGCTTACGCATTGAGCCGGTCGCCGGAGGACAACAAGGATTTCGGTCGGGAAGCCATAGAGATTCTGGTGCGCGAAATGTCCAATGGCCCGGGCGACCTTGCGGTGATTGTGGCGGGTTATCCGAAAGAAATGAAAACCTTTCTGGATTCCAATCCGGGATTGCGCAGCCGTTTTAAACTGACCTTCGAATTTCCGGATTATCTGCCGCAGGAACTCAGCGAGATCGCTTTGTATGCCTGCCAGGAAAAGGAAATTTCCCTTTCTCCGGAGGCGCGGTTTATGTTGGATGAAATGATTACCGAGGCGTACCGCCGGCGCGACCGCACTTTCGGCAATGCGCGATTTGTGTATGACCTGGTGGATAAAGCCAAAATTCAGCTCGGTTTGCGGGTGATGGGCATGCCCGATGTGCGCACGACATTAAATGAGACCTTTTCTCTGGTTATTCAGGGCGACGTACAGAAGGTGGGCCATGAACACCGCCGGCCATTGCCGAATATTCCGGTAGATGAAAAACACCTCGCTACTGCCTTGCATGAATTGGACAGCCTTATCGGTATGCACAATATCAAAAAAGATATTCGCGAACTGGTGCATTTGGTGCGTTTTTACCGCGAATCTGGGCGCGATGTACTCGGCCGTTTTTACCTGCATACGGTATTTATCGGCAATCCGGGAACAGGCAAAACCACGGTGGCCCGTATCTTAGCCAAAATTTATAAAGCCCTTGGTGTACTCGAACGCGGACATACAGTGGAAACCGACCGGCAGGGATTAGTCGCAGGGTTTATCGGACAAACGGCCACTAAGACGGCTGAAAAAGTGGAAGAGTCATTAGGCGGCGTTTTGTTTATCGATGAAGCGTATGCACTTACTTCTACCACCCGTGGCGGGCAGGGCGATTTTGGTGATGAAGCCATTCAAACCTTGCTGAAACGGATGGAAGACCATCGCGGACAATTTTTTGTGTTCGTGGCAGGGTATCCTGAAAATATGGACACCTTCCTCAAAACCAATCCGGGCCTGGCAAGTCGCTTTGATAAAATGCTGCGGTTCGAAGATTATTCCCCTGAGGAATTGCTGGAGATTGCGTTGTTTATGTTCCGTCAGGAAGAATACCGCGTTGCGGAAGATGCACGGGAATACCTGGGGCGCTACATGTCGTTCCTGCACCAGTTCCGGGATAAGTATTTCGGCAATGCGCGGATCGTGCGGCAGATTGTTTTAGAGACGATCAAAAACCAAAATTTACGGGTGTCCAATGATCCGGAGAAAAAGGATTTGCAGGATATTGTGCTCAATGATGTGGCCAGCTTCACTTTCGATAAAGATAAATTAGTGGTGTACCAACGGCGGGGGATTGGGTTTTGAGTAGGGAGCGATGTCGATGAGCGAGAGGTCGATGGAACACGGATTTGGGGGATGAGACACGGATTTTCATGGATTTTTTCCGAGCGGGATGTCGACATCCGAATCGGAAAAATTCGTAAAAATCCGTGTCTCATCCCCCAAATCCGTGTTCCATCGACGCCACTCACTTCGACATCCCGCTCGGAAAAATCCGTGTCTCATCCCTAAAATCCGTGTTCCATCGACGCCACTCACTTCGACATCCCGCTCGGAAAATCCGTGTCCAATCCCTGAAATCCGTGTTCCATCGACGCCACGCATATCGACATCCCGCTACTTCAACTCATTCACCAAAAACTGCCCGGTCCAGCTCTTTTTCACCTTACTGACCTCCTCCGGGGTTCCTGCGCAGACAATATTTCCGCCGCCATTGCCACCTTCCGGGCCGATATCGACGACATAATCAGCCATTTTGACCACATCTAAGTTGTGCTCAATGACGATTACGGTATTCCCTTTTTCCACCAGTTTGTTCAGGACAGTCAGCAATTGCCGGATGTCTTCGAAGTGGAGGCCTGTAGTAGGCTCATCGAGGATATAAATAGTGCGTCCGGTATCTTTTTTCGAGAGTTCCTCCGCCAGTTTTACGCGTTGTGCTTCGCCGCCGGAGAGGGTGGTGGCTTGCTGCCCGAGGGTGATATAGCCCAATCCGACATCCTGTAAGGTTTTGATTTTTCGAAAGATAGACGGTATGGGGGCGAAAAACTCCACGGCTTCGTCAATCGTCATATCGAGGATATCAGAGATAGATTTGCCTTTATACAGCACTTCCAATGTTTCGCGGTTGTACCGGCGGCCCATACAGCGGTCGCAAGGGACAGAAACATCGGGGAGGAAGTTCATTTCTATCACTTTCATACCGCCGCCTTCACATACTTCACAACGGCCACCTTTTACATTGAAGGAAAAGCGCCCGGGTTGGTATCCCCGGATTTTGGCCTCCGGTGTATCGCTGAATAACTTGCGGATATCGCCGAATACATTAGTGTAAGTGGCTGGATTACTGCGCGGTGTACGGCCAATCGCACTTTGGTCGATCTCAATGACTTTATCCAAATGCTCCAGTCCTTCCATCTTTTCATACGCCAGTGGCCGTTGGAGGCTGTTGTGAAAATGTTTCTGGAGAATAGGGTAGAGCGTTTCATTGATCAACGACGATTTGCCGGAACCAGAAACACCTGTTACACAAGTGAAGGTGCCCAGTGGCAAAGTAAGGGTGACATTTTGCAGGTTGTGGCCGGTACATCCCGATAATATCAAGCTCAGTCCATTGCCTTTTCTGCGCACTTTGGGGATGTCCATTTTGGCGCGGCCAGAGAGGTAATCCGATGTTTTGGTAGATTGCTTCAGGAATGCTGAAGGCGTACCGAAATCAACGATTTCGCCACCGTGTTTGCCGGCACCCGGTCCGAGGTCAATGAGATAATCGGAATGCAACATAATATCCCTGTCGTGCTCCACTACCAACACCGTATTGCCGATATCGCGCAGGTTTTTCAGGGCTTCGATCAGCCGCTGGTTGTCGCGCTGATGGAGACCGATACTCGGTTCGTCCAGAATATAAGTGATACCGGTCAATTGTGAGCCGATTTGCGTAGCCAGTCGGATGCGCTGGCTTTCTCCACCCGAAAGCGTACGTGCCGAACGGTTGAGGGCCAGGTAATCGAGCCCCACCTGAAGGAGAAAGTGCAGGCGGAAACGGATTTCCTTCATCACATCTTTGGCGATGGCACGCTGCCGTTCCGACATATCCATTTCAAGCCCTTCCAATGCTGCGGAAAGTTCATGTAAGCCCATGGCGCCGAGTTCTGCAATATTTTTTTCTCCGACCTTAAACCAGAGACTTTCCTGTCGCAACCGGGTTCCTTTACATTCCTGGCAGGTACCGACCGACATAAAGTCTTCGGCCCATTGCCGTATTTTTTCGCTCGTACTTTCTGTGTAATACCTTTTCAGCATATTGAGGATTCCCTCTGCCGCAAGATTGTAAGTATATTCATCGCCGCCCCAATTGGAAGTGACCTCCAGGGCTTCGCCGCCGCCGTTAAAAATGAGGTTCAGTGCCTCTTCCGGTATTTCATTTGCGGGGGTGCTGAAAGAGAACTTATATTTTTTCGCAATTGCCCGTAACTGTTTGAATGTCAAGTTGTCCCGAACTTCTCCAAAAGGAATGAATGCAATATCGTTGATACTCTTAGTGGGGTCGGGCATTACCCTCGCCATATCTACTTCATACACTTCGCCTACCCCTTTACAGTGTGGACACATACCATAAGGCGAGTTGAAGGAAAAAGAATTGGGGGAAGGTTCTTCATAACTGATACCCGATTCGGGGCACATCAGGCGTTTAGAATAGGCCACAGCGTCTTTACTATCCCCGGAAGCGAGAATGACGTACAGCATGCTATCGCCGGTTTTCATGGCTATTTTGATGCTTTCTGCCAATCGTTCGCCCCGGTCGTCGCCGACGCGTAGCCGATCAACCACCACTTCAATATCGTGAATTTTATACCGGTCTAATTGCATCTCCGGCGTAATCTCCAGAATTTCGCCATCGACCCTGACTTTGTTGTACCCTTGTTTGCGCACCTGTTCGAACAGCTCCCGGTAATGGCCTTTTCGCGAACGGACCAAGGGTGCCAGAATGATAATTTTTTCGCCTTCAAACCGGTTGGTAATACTTTCCAACACCTGTTCTTCGGTAAATTTCACCATTTTTTTTCCGGTGACATAAGAATATGCATCGCCGGCCCTTGCAAACAAGAGTCGAAGGAAGTCGTAAACCTCGGTAACCGTTCCTACCGTGGACCTCGGATTCCTTCCGGTGGTTTTTTGTTCGATACTGATGACCGGTGAAAGGCCGGTAATTTGTTCCACATCGGGGCGTTCCATTTCACCGATAAATTGGCGGGCATAGCTCGACAGGGTTTCCATGAACCGGCGTTGGCCCTCTGCATAGATCGTATCGAAAGCCAGGGAACTTTTACCGGAACCACTGACGCCTGTTACCACGACAAGTTTATTACGGGGAATGCGCACATCCACATTTTTTAGATTATGGACACGGGCGCCCGTGACCGTGATATATTCCTGCTGTTCTGTTTCGTGCGGTATGTTTTCTGTTATTTGGGAAACTCCTTCTGGTACTGGTTGACTTTGTTTTACTGTTTTTGACATGTAGAATACCGACTAAGCTGCTTATTGTCTCTTAATTGTATTTTTGCATAACAGCAAAAAGAACATAAGGTTGGAAGATTATGCAAAGGTAGAAAAGTTCTGGTTCAATTTTTCGTTCTTGCTGCCGAAGGCGATTGTATAGTTACCACTCTTCAACGAAGGGCTGCTTTTATAGCTTTTAGGTATCATTGCCTAAAAAAAGGCAGCCATCCGCTTTTCAACGAATGGCTGCCTCTACAGGTGTCAGTTGTCAGGTGAAGTGTTGACCATAATAAGAGCGACTTTAATTAATGGTCGAAATACTTGCGGTCAACGCTTAGCCTGATAACTGATTACGAACAACTGATTAGTTATTCGTAAACACAATTTTCTTTTTCACTACACCGGCATCAAAACGCAATTCAGCGATGTACAAGCCATTGGCAAGTACGTTGCGCTGCATGGTGAATGCATTGTTGTCGATATTGGTGTTGGCTTTTACCAAACGACCATTGAGGTCGTACACATAAATAGAGCGAATTGGCTCGTTTTCTGTGGTAAAAGTGATAGCATCTACTGCAGGTACAGGAGAAACCATGAGGCCGAGGGCCACACCATCGATTTGTTGTACTTCAGAGAAATTGCAACCTAACGCCAATTGCAGACAAGCACGGGGTGCGAAATAAGCAATAATGGTGTCGATATAAGCGCGGGCAGTAACGGAACTGTTGTTGCAGGTAGACAACGGAGATGGTGGTGCTGGATTCGGTCCGGCTCTCCATTCCCACGGAGAAGCAGAGTCATCATTCGGTGTATTGACGAATGGACGGAAACCACTGTATCCTGGTACTTTGTAAGGATCGAGGGCGGCAGGAACGAACTCAAAAATATCGTTGTTGCCGTTTTGCTCGATAATTTCTTGCAATCCGCAAGAACCAGTCACTTCCACAACAGGTTCCGGGCCATTCACAGTAGGAACGTTCAAAATATCCGTTCCGCAAGGCGCATAAAAGTCCGTTGGATTGTGGAACGAAATCAGCGGCATTTCACCATCATCTAACCAGGTGCTGTCACCAAGTGCACCGCCCATGTTGACGCAAAGGTTAAACCCGGAAGGGTAACCTGCATTTTGTGGGGTACAAAGGGTGTCGCCCAGAGGGAAACCTGTAATAGCATTGTAGGTGGCATCTACTGTACAAACAGTCAATGGTGCTGGTGGCAAACCGTTGATATCTCCGTTATAGGCAGGAGTTACCATCGGAATATAATTTCCACCACCGATGTCCAACTGGAATTTGAGCGGGTCTGAAGTGGTAAGGATTTCGCTAGAAGTATTCAGGTATGCAGCAGCCATTGACACATAGCCACCAGTACCCTGGCCCCAAACCACTACTTTCTCCGGATCAATACCGAATGGATTTCCTTGCTCTGCCACCGATTTGCGGAAGAAGCGAATACAGGAGCGCACGTCCTGCACGCCGCGGTATGCTGCATTGATCAGTGTGAAGCGTTTCTGAATCTCAGATGGCAAATCGGGGCGCCATCCCTGGCGGTATGATGCCACAGCCACTACATAACCCATTTTGGCTAAGCGTGTTGCGAATTCGACATTGCTGGAGTCCGTCAGTGTGCCACCGCAGGAACCATTTACAGAAATAGGTAAAAAATTACCAGTTGACAGATAAATGATCAGTGGGCGATTCGTGGCTACGTCGCCTGTTGGCATATAAACATCCACCCGTTGCGGAACCGGCTTTAAATGGCCTGTGCTGGACAGCGTTATTACAGTATAGTTATTACCATAATAAGTAGTTGTTGTTGATGCGCTGGAAAATATCTGATCCAGGTAACGCACCTGAGCCGTAGCAGCAGACATGCAAACTGCCAGGATCAGCATCAGAAAAGTAAATTTCTTCATGAAAAATAGTTTTGTTGAAAATGAATTTATTGTTGAAAAAAGTTATATTATTTAGTCTTTTTGCTGAAAATTATAGACCAGGCTCAAGTATGCCATCCGACCGATGCGGGGACCACCGTAAACCTGGAACTGTTTGTTATTGAGCATATTAGAAGCACCCAGTTTAAAAACAGTGTTGAGGCGTGGAATGGTACAATTAATTTGTGCATCGAGCAAAGAATAAGTGGGTATTGCGCCGGTGAACTGCGGAGAACCCTCAAAGATAAACCCTTCTATCCACTTATAGTTCACATTAAATCCCCAAACGTTTTTGCGACTGCCGATGTGCAGTGGAATATCCCGCGCTGAAAATCCTGCATTAAATTTATGTTTGGGGGTGTTAAATGCCGGAACAATAGGGTCTGTCTCGGCGGTATTCAGTCGGTTATAACTGTAATTTCCCTGTACCATAAAATAATTCAGAAAATAGTAATTTAAACCTATTGCTGCGCCCTGGGTGGTTACCGTTTGGGCTGCATTGGAGGCTACCCGCCATACCTCAAGTGTGCTGTATTTAGGAAGTATTAAAACTGTGTCAAAATCTAAAGTGAGGCCGATATTGTACCCGATAAAATCATTGTAAATATTGTAATAGTAACCTACATCTACAAACAACCGATCGAACAGGGTAGTGCGATAACCCAATTCCAGGGTTTTTACCTTTTCGGGCTGGATAGGTGTCAAATTCAGGTATTTTATCTTGGATGGATCGGGGTTAAAGTTTTTTCGGTAATCATCAAATGATTCCAGTGTGATCAGGCTGTCAAAGCCATTCAGGTTGCCGACAAGCGTTGCTGGTCCTACCCGCAGGTTGAGGTACTGATCGGTGAGGGTGGGGTTGCGAATGGCAGATGAAAATGAAAACCTGAAATAATCATTTTTGGTCGGTTGCCATACCACCGAAGCGGCGGGCGTGGCCAAATAGTCGAAATTCTGGTTTTTGTCTACCCTGACTGTTGCCGAAAAACGGAAGTCACCCACCTGTTTCTCAGCACCTGTATATACCCCAAACTCGTAGTTGGTAATTCTGATATCTAAACTATCGCTGAAGATCGTGCCGGCAGAAACAGGACGGTATATTCGTGTATTAGCACCGATGCGGATATCATTGAAGAATCGGGAAGAGAACCGGTATTCGCCGTGAGCATGGTAAAGCGCTGATTTGTCGTAAAATTTAGTACCGCCTTCCGTGTTTTTACGGGAAACAATACTGTTAAACAAAGAATCAAAACGAGCTGTACCCGGCGCAAAAAAGTCGGGTGTATTCGTATTCTTATTGGCTTTATCCGCATATTCGGCGGCTAACCCATGTTGTAGGGCAAGCCATTCTGCATTGTCACGCTGCCATTGTTTGAGTGCTTCAGGGTCAGTTGCAGGTCCGTAACCCATTTCTTTCATATGTTTAAAAACGGAGCCCAAGTCATTGCGGGTCCACCAATATTCGTAATCATTTTTCCACTGGGTGGATGTTTTTTGTGATTTTTGAAGCAATAACGCTGTGAAATAGGGGTCATAAGAATCACCTGCATCCTCATTGGTACTGTACAACCGGATAAAAAACTTATCTTTTTTCCGGAATTCAATCCGGTTTTGGTAAAACAATAAATTGCGCAAACTAAATCGGTTGTCGCCCTGGTACACAGTCGTTCCGGTACCAAAATTGGAGGCAATAATCAGCTCAGGAGAATCGAAATCCTTCGACGGATTGGTGCGGAAGTGCAGTGCAATACCTGCTTTAAGATTTTTGGTATCGTAATCCACCAGATCAGGTTCTTTATAACCTGTACGGTGAAAAGAATTTAAGCCAGCGCGGATGTCGTATAAATTATTGGGGTAGTTGTATGAGGGGTTAGTCTCATCCCCGTAAACATTCACAGCGTTGAAACGCCCGGGGTTATTGGCAATATTGGCAAAAACCTGATTTCCGTCGGAGCCCGTTACCGGATCATAATTATCGGCAACCCAGTCATTGGCTTTGAGCGCGAAAAGATTGAGTTTATAGGCAAAAAAGTCTTTACCGTTTTTGTTTTTAACAGATTGCCCCCATCGGATAGCTCCTTCCAGCAGGTTGCGTTCACCTGTTTTGAGCGATACGGCAAGCCCTTTATGAATAAAAGGGTTTTTCGTTTCCATAGAGATTACGCCATTAAAAGCGTTGGGTCCATAAAAAGAGGAGCTTGCACCGACTACTAAATCCACCTTATTGACATCCAGGTCGCTCGCTCCGAGGAAATTGCCCAGCGAAAAATTGAGGCCGGGTGCCTGATTGTCTACGCCATCAATGATCTGAAGAGAGCGCACCGGGCTGGTGGAGTTGAAGCCACGCGTATTAATGATAGTGAAACCTAAAGAAGCGGTGGTAAGATCCACCCCTTTTAAATTGCCAAGACCGTTGTAAAAATTGAGGGCAGGCGTCTCTTTGATGGCGATCGCATCCAGGTTTTCTACCGTCAACGGCGATTTTTTCTGTTTGTCATCGATCCTTTGACCACTGATCACCGTTTCTTCAATCACGAAAGAGGCAGGGCTCATTTTAATATTGATCCGCTGAGAAGCATCTGTTACATCAATTTCCTGCATGGTGTATCCAGTGTAAGAAATTTTTAATTTCACAGGAAGGGAGGCTACTTTTAGCGTAAATTCGCCATTGTAGTCGGTGTTGGCACCTCCCTGATTGTTGCCCACCACCACGGCTGCACCGATAATTCCTTCACCTGTTTCGGCATCCAGTACCTTACCGCGCAAAGTAGTTTGAGCAGAAGCTCCAATGGAAAATAAAAGGCATAAGCCAGTGAATGTCAATAAATTGTACAGATGCTTCATACACGCTGGGTTTGTCAAATTCAGAACAAAAGTAAACAAGTTTTCAGACTTTTACAATCAGATTCTAAAGGCAAATGAAGGAAGAAAATTTGATATCGAATAAAAAATGTTGCTGGTTGACATATCCGGATAAGGTTCACGGCATAAAATATGTGATTTTTTTGCATTTATAGCAGCGAATCATTATTTTATTTTACTTTTGGAGGGGTCATTTTAGTCCCAAGTCCCATGTCTGTAGCGTACTCCCCAAGCAGGGCGTCCATTTGTAAAAAACAGAATGCTTGCGGTACACTCTACGGACCTGGGACTAACTGACTTGGGACTAAAAATCTAATTAATATGAATTTTGGAAAACTGAACAATATTGATCTGGTTGATTTTACGCTGCAGTCCGATCCCCTTCAAAATACGCGGGTACTTGGAAGGATCGCTCCTCCTGCGGTGCCCCATATTTATATCGGCCCCACCGGATATAATATGAAGGAATGGGTAGGGACATGGTATCCTTCAGGAACCAAGGATAAGGACTTTTTGAAAGCTTTTGGCAAGCAATTTAATACCATCGAACACAATACGACACATTACCGTATTCCTGATTATGCTACGGTAATGCGCTGGCGGGACGATACTCCTGCTGATTTCAGGTTTTGTCCGAAGGTGCCGCAGTTGTTCAGTCATGCGCGCGATCTGGGCTTATCTCATCCCGAACTGCGCACTTTTTGGGATAGGATGGTAGATTTTGGTGAAAAAATGGGGTGTTGTTTTTTACAGTTGCCCCCCTATTTTGAACCCAAATACCTGCCGGTTTTGGAGCGGTTTATTCAAAAATGGCCTTCTGGTATTCCCTTAGCCGTCGAGGTACGGCACGCCTCTTTTTTTGATGGGACACCTCTTGGGGGCTTTTTTTTCGATATGCTGGAAAATGCAGGTATGTGCGCGGTGATAACGGATGTGTCGGGCCGCCGGGATGTGTGTCACATGCGGTTGACCAATTCCATTGCAATGATTCGTTTTGTCGGTAATGCTTTAGATGCTACCGATTATTCCCGGGTGGATGCGTGGACGGAGCGGATGGCAGCTTGGTTTAGTTTGGGATTGCAGGAGGTTTATTTTTTCACCCATGAGCCGGATAACCTGCTGGCACCGGATCTGGCTCTGTATGCACATGATGCTTTTAAGCACCCAATTCCTGATGCCGTGTTGCGGGGGCCAACGAGAATTACGACACCGGGGGCGCAGGGAGTGCTTTTTTAGGAATCTCCAGCTTCGACACCTGCGGCGGCATCGGTAAATCTGAAGTCGGATTGGTCCAGTTCTGAAGTTTTATACCATTCAGCCGTGAAAAGTGTTTTGTGTTATTGGTTACTAAAATAATATCACTCCCTCGATACGTTCAGCAGGCTTAGTACTTTTTCTTGCGCTATAAAGTAACGCAGCAAAGGTGATTTCAGCAATAAAATAGTTTTGAGTGCCAACCTCACTCAATGTATTCTATAAATCAAATTTTCCTTTAAAAAAAATAACAATATCAGCATCAAGTAAATACACACCGGTCAAAACTGTTCTTGTACGCTGTTGAATTTTCGGGCACCTTTAATTTCACTTATCAAGTCTTCGGCACGGGTTTCATCTGCCCAAACACCATACAGGGATGAAAAGTTACTTTTTTCAGGTGTATCACTACCTTTTTTCAAAGACTTGACAGACCACTAGTTTAGTATCATGGTCAAGTATAGCCACCGCGAAGTGGTTTTGTAATTGCTCGGTTTCCCTCCGCCCCGCTGACTGCGTTGTAAAGCCTCGCCGATGCGCTGCATCGCCTGCGTTTT
>JBILHQ010000272.1:0-7060 GCA_044350415.1 Saprospiraceae bacterium
TATCATCAGAAGGCGGATTTTTACGCTCATACAAATAAGCCCCCAACATGCCCAATCCTCCAAAAATAGCAATCAAGGCAAAAAAGATACCCGTCCGCTCCACTCGTTCCATGCCAAAAGTTTTGCTGATCAGGAGGGCGAGTAATAAACCAATACCTGCACCGACAAACATCAAAGAATTTTTCAGGGTCTGAGAAGGATCCGCATGGCGACGGCGGCGGCGCATACTGGAAGGATCCATCCCGCGCTCGAGCATGGCCATGTTTTCTTTATTTTCAAGATAACGCATTCCCCAAACCATCAAAAAAGCGCCAAGTCCAAGAACAATCGGAATGAATACTGCAATTACACTTTCCATCGTAGTTATTAATTTTTAAATAAGTGAATATTGATAATAAGTGAAGTGTTAAGATCTAGGACACCCTTACTTAAAACCAGGTTACACTTTTGGTAAAAAAATTTCGGCCATCATACACCGGGCACTACCGCCGCCATATGTTTCTATGGTTTTAATATCGCTATACAACAATTGGGTGTAGGTTTTCAGGGTAGCCACCTGATTGGCAGTAAGGGCTCTATATGCCTGCTCCGACATCACCAGAATACGATCACCTTTTACATTTTGCACCTGTAGCATATTGCCGGCAAACGTATTCATCTGTTCCAGAGAAATGTCGACGATGGCTTTGCCCGTCCGCGCAAAAATCGCCTCCAGCATCGCTCGTTCCTGCGCATCCCGAACAGAATCCAGGCAAATCACTACAAAGGTTTCGCCCAGTGCCATCATTACATTGGTATGATAGATATCCTGGCCATGGCCATCCACCGAATGAAAAACCACTTTTTGGTAACCTAATAGCCGACAAAGTTGTTCCAGCAAACCCACATCCGTCCGCGGACTCAAACAGGCGTATGCCAGACGGTGTTCATGGTCAAAAATAATACTGCCGGTTCCTTCCAGAAAAACAGCCACTGCCTCACTGGCTTCCAAATGTTCCCGATTGCCCGACTGCGTAAATCCCGCATCCAGTACCTTTTGAATAATTGCTTCACGACGTTCCAGTCGCCGTGTGGAAGCAAACATCGGATAAGTTATAATATGTCCTTCCTGGTGAAAGGTGACCCAGTTATTGGGAAAAACGGCATCGGGTTTCACTGGCGAAGCACTATCCTCCGCGACAATGACATCGACGCCGGCAGCGCGCAAAGTGGCAACAAATCGATCAAATTCAATCAACGCATTCCGGCGTATTTCTTCCCCGGAAAGCAATTGGTCCCGGCTTTGAAAGGCATTGTTCTCCGCAGTTTCAGCATTAAAACCAAAATTGGCTGGCCGAACCATTAAAAGATGTGGGGTAGTTTGTTGACGCATTTTTTTTAGTTATGAGTTATGAGTTATGAGTTATAACTCCTTGCATGCACGATAAATATCCATCCAGTCAGCCCGTCTTTTCACGACTGTATCTAAGTATTCATGCCAGATGACAGCATCCTGCACGGGGTCTTTGACGACTGCTCCGGTAATTCCTGCCGCCAGATCTTCGGCGGTGAGTCGGCCATCGCCGAAATGAACAGCCAATGCCATGCCGCTGTTCATCACCGAAATCGCTTCTGCCGTACTCATGGGACTTCCCGGCGATTTGATTTTGGCTTTGCCATCGGCAGTGACGCCGTTGCGAAGTTCCCTGAAAATGGTGACTACCCGGTGGATTTCGGCAAGCAGATTCTTGTCGACCGGCATTTCCAACCGCTGGTTATCTTCACTTATTCGCTGTTGAACAATGGCTACTTCTTCTTCCTGAGTAGCTGGAGTGGGCAAAATGACCGTATTAAAACGCCTTTTCAATGCACCGGAGAGCTCATTCACCCCTTTATCGCGGTTATTGGCGGTAGCGATAACATTAAATCCTTCTATAGCTTGTACCTGAATACTAAGTTCGGGTACTGGCATCAGTTTTTCTGAAAGAATGGTGATAAGCGCATCCTGAACATCTGAGCTCATCCGGGTGAGCTCTTCGATACGGCAGATTTTTCCGGTGCGCATTGCCGTGAGCATGGGCGTAACCACCAGCGATGCTTCAGAAGGACCTTCGGCAATGAGGCGGGCATAATTCCAACCATAACGGATTGTCTCCTCCCCTGCCCCGGCCGTACCTTGAATAAGCAAAGTGGAATTGCCACTAACCGCCGCAGAAATATGTTCCGACACCCACGATTTGGCTGTTCCGGGTAATCCATAAAGCAATAAAGCACGGTCAGTCACCAAAGTGGCAACTGCAATTTCCATTAACCTGCGGCTGCCGATATATTTGGGCATCACGACAAACTTGTTGGGCAGCGTACCGCCCACCAGATAAGTAACTACGGCCTGTGGCGACATCAACCAGTTTTCCGGCCGTTTGGCGTTATCACTTTTCCTGATTGCTGAAAGTTCTTCTGCGTAGCGATCCTCTGCGTAAGCGCGTATTATTTTGGACATGCATTGAATTTTAAGGTTATCAGTTAATTCGTTATCAGTTACCCGTCATAGATAGCATTACAACAATTTACCAGCCATTACACCCTATTAAAATACCCGGGGTACAATCTACGACTTTTAACTGATCAATGGATAACTGGCACCGATCAAATAATGAACCCGCAAAGTCCGCAGAATTATTTTAAACAACAAAAAATAATTCACGCAACGGAAAAAACAGTGGTCATTTTCAAAACTCACCATACCTTTCAGCGAATTTTCACTGCGCTTTTACGCTCACCTCACTTCTAAAAAAACATGTTAGCAAAAACATACGCTGAATATCAATCCGAAGGCCGCACGCCAGAAATCCTGTTTTGGGTCGGATGCGCAGGCAGTTTTGATGCGCGGGCGCAAAAAGTAACCCGTGCATTGTGTGAAATCCTGAACCATGCAGAAGTGCAATTCGCTATTCTCGGACAAGAGGAAAAATGCACAGGAGATCCTGCCCGGCGCGCCGGCAATGAGTTTCTCTTTCAAATGACAGCCCTGGCCAATATAGACACGCTCAATATGTATGGCGTACAAAAAATAGTGACCGCTTGTCCGCACTGTTTTAATATGC
This sequence comes from Saprospiraceae bacterium, assembly GCA_044350415.1. Lineage (GTDB taxonomy): Bacteria > Bacteroidota > Bacteroidia > Chitinophagales > Saprospiraceae > M3007. Next base: position 3,084 of record JBILHQ010000272.1, read on the forward strand.
TGAAAAATGAATATCCCGAGCTGGGTGGCAATTACGAAGTGGTACATCACACCCAATTGCTCCATGAACTCATCCAACAGGGCAGGCTAAAAATAAAAGAGGGCGGGGATTTTAAAGGACAACGGATTACCTACCATGATTCCTGTTACCTTGGCCGCGCCAACGGCGTATATGAAGCACCACGTGCGCTGCTCGAAGCCCTTGATGTAGACTTAGTGGAAATGAAACGCTCCAGAAAAAACGGTCTTTGCTGCGGCGCTGGTGGCGCTCAAATGTGGAAAGAAGACGAACCCGGCGACAAACGGATCAATATCGAGCGGGTGGAAGAAGCGCTCGGCACCAACCCCACCGCCATTGCCGCCAATTGCCCATTTTGTATCACGATGCTGCAGGATGGCCTGAAGGCAAAAGAAAAAAATGAACAGGTAATGGTGTATGATCTTTCTGAAATGATTTTGAACAGGCTTGTTGTGGAGTGAGTGCCCGAGCAATAAAATGAACCATTTTGACGACACCCCCCTTTAAGCACGTCGGAGGTTATCAGAAAACCTTCCCCCCCCTTTTTTGTTCCACTCCTCATGGAAAATATAAAAAAGACGCTGGTGATGGGGGCCTCGCCCAATCCTGAGCGCTATTCCTGGAAAGCAGTAACCGCATTGCGCCGGCATCAACAGCAAGTGGTGGCAGTGGGAAACCGGGCAGGTATGATCAACGATGTAATCATCCATACAAATTTGCCCGCAGTCAAAGACATTGATACCATAACCCTCTACATGAATGCCCACCGACAAGAGGCATTTTATGACTATTTGCTGGGACTGTCCCCTAAACGATTGATATTCAATCCCGGCGCAGAGAATAGCGAATTAAAAGCCCTGGCTCAGGAAAGAGGCATCGAAACGGTGGAAGGTTGTACTTTAGTAATGTTGTCGATCGGCAATTATTAACCTTATTAAGCATGTTACCCAAAATAAATGATAGTCGCCGGTTCGCCTCCAAATTGACCATTCTCCGGCTGGTAAATGCAGGACTGGTTTTTTCCTCCTACTATGTTACCCGCTTTTTGAAGCGCCCGGTTCAATGGGGAACACCGATTACGATTAGTATTGAACCTACTACAGCCTGTAATCTTCGTTGTCCGGAATGTCCTTCCGGCCTGCGGTCCTTCACCAGGGATACGGGCAACTTGCGGGAGGATTTTTTCAAAAAAACTATAGACGAGTTACATCGCCGTTTAGTTTGCCTGATCTTTTATTTTCAGGGGGAGCCTTATATCAATCCAAAATTCCTTGACATGGTGCGCTACGCGCATGAGAAAGGGCTATATACCATTACCAGTACAAACGGTCATTTCCTGAACGATGAGAATGCCCGAAAAACGGTGGAAAGCGGCCTCGACAGGCTCGTCATTAGCGTGGATGGCACCACCCAGGAAACATACGAACAATATCGTATTGGAGGCAATCTGGACAACGTGCTGGCAGGAGCACGCAACATCGTAAAATGGAAAAAGCAATTGGGTAAAAACCATCCCCATGTGATCTTTCAGTTTTTGGTGGTGCGCCCAAATGAGCACCAAATCCCCGAAATTTACCGGCTCGCTAAGGAAATTGGCATTAACGAAGTAAAACTCAAATCAGCACAAGTTTACAATTATGAGCGCGGCAATCCTTTAATTCCCACGCAGTCCCGTTATGCCCGCTACCGCGACAATGGCGATGGTACCTGGTCGGTAAAACATACCCTGGCTAATCATTGCTGGAAACTTTGGCATGCTTGCGTTATCACTTGGGATGGTATCGTAGTCCCTTGCTGCTTCGACAAAGATGCGGAACACCGTCTGGGCGATCTTCGCCAAACCTCCTTTAAAGCATTGTGGCATGGAGCAGCTTATCAGGCATTCAGAAAATCCATTTTGGTCGGGCGCGATCAGATTGATATTTGCACGAATTGCACAGAGGGATGCTCGCCATACCGCTAGGTGCGCGGACTTAAGTCCGCGCGCCCAGTACGTACATCAAATACGCTTCATCATGATTATTGATCCCTAACCGGTTGTTCGTCAAATGCAACAGATGTGGCAGTGTTTTGTCCAAATTACCACCTAAATCTTTGAAAATCATCTCATTGCCACGCAACCATCGCAGCCATTCGGGTTGTTTGGGATCATATTGACCTTCTTCTAAACTCACACGGTATTGCAATATAGCATCCCGCATAAAAGTGCGCTGCGGTTCAAGGGTGGTGGCAAAATCCTCTCTAACGGCAGTGATCAGCGCATCAGTGGTGGTATTGTCGTCTGTAGGGCTGAAAAAACTGGCGGTCCAGTTATTGCAGGTACGGTCGAAATAAATGGCAGCTGCCTCCCGGGAAAGCCCCGCCGCAAAAGCAGCAGCAGTGTGCAATTTTAGGGCGTCAAAAAGGGCATCACCGTATTCATAATTATCGCGGCTCAGCCGGTCAAGCACCACCCTGGAAGAAATATGAAAATGTTCTTCACACAAAGCCAATGCTTCGGCACCCCCAAATTTTTCGGGCTCCTGCTCATAAGGTACTTCCGTCCAGGTTCCTTTTTTGGAAAAATATTTTTCAAATTCCGGCTTCAGATCATTACTAATCCATTCTGGCTCACCTTTGAACCTCAAACGGATATGCGGCCCGGTTTGATCGCCATAACGGATGAAAAACGCACGTTTACCGTTATTGTACCAAATATATTCCGTCAAAAACGGATGTAACGATTCAGCTAAAAATTGGTCGGGCTTTTCTTTGGGAAAAAAATGATAAGATATCCAGGATGCTGTGCTCATTGTATGATTATTTAAGTGCCATTTTTTGGGCTTTTTCAAGCACGATTTGTTCCAGTTGCGATTTATAAGCAATAATGCGGTGCTGCAAATCTCCATCACTGGTCGACAAGATCTGCGCAGCTAAAATACCGGCATTACGGGCTGCATTTAAGGCCACCGTCGCAACAGGCACCCCCTCGGGCATTTGTAAAATAGATAGAATGCTATCCCAGCCATCAATCGAATTGGATGATTTTACGGGCACCCCGATCACCGGAAGCGGAGAAATAGCTGCAACCATTCCCGGTAAATGGGCAGCTCCACCAGCCCCGGCAATAATCACTTTTATGCCTTGTAAATGCGCCTGCCGGGCGAATTCAAACATGCGGGTGGGGGTTCGGTGCGCCGAAACAATCGTCATTTCAAAGGGAACACCCAAATCAGTCAGCATATCGGCTGCTTTTTGCATCACCGGAAGGTCAGAATCTGACCCCATTATTATTGAAACCATGATAAAAAAGGCTGTTAGCAACGGGTGAATAATAACTTGTTACTTTCACAAAGATCGCTGCAAAGATGCAGTAAACCCCGTAAGCATATTACCTTCGCACCATGAAATCAGCGATATTATTTTTTTTGATGCTGGGCACCATTGCCTGCAAAAGCAATAAGAAAGTCAGTATTGACCCAAAAATGGATAGTTCACCCTTAATTACCCTCGAAACTTCGCCTTGCAGGGGATTTTGCCCGGTTTATAAAATGGCAGTAAAAAATGACGGGCACGTCGATTTTGAAGGCTTGCGTTTTGTAAAAAATATGGGACATTCTACTTTTCAATTGACTCCGTCAGAATTGGACGGCTTGAAAAAGCACCTCCAGGAGGCCAACTTATGGCAATACCCAGAATCCTTCCCGGTAACCATTGCTGATGCTCCCGGATCGGTCATTACCCTGTACAGAGGAGATGAAATCAAGGAAATAAGGGGGTCTATTGAACTTCCAAAACCTATTAAAGATGTAGCGGAGCGTTTGAAGTCACTGGCCAAAATACATGGGTACAGTCTCGATAGTTTTGATCCGAACGCAATGCCTGAAGAGGCGCAGAAGACGGCGCTTTTAGTCAAACTTAAACCCGATGTCAATGCAGGAAACTGGGTAAACGCTCTGAATCAGTCTTCAACAGCTAAT
>JBILHQ010000273.1:0-7040 GCA_044350415.1 Saprospiraceae bacterium
ACTTCCGAAATGGTTTTCAGTGCTGTGAAAACGTGCGCAGGCGTCCATTGGCCGGGATCGTTCTCTGCATTAATCACCAACAGTTCATCATAGCTCAACCATTCCTGCAGAAACAGGTAAATCTCCCGCGATACATCGGTTTTTTGCCCATAATAGGCGGGCATACAATGCAGTCCACTTTGGGTGAGCAATTCGTACAACAGGATTTCTTTCTGGTGGCAGTTTTTGTATTCCAGTACGTCCTGGTATTGCGAAATCAAATCAGCCAATGCCGGAGAAATGGCGGACGCCATCAAATGGAGCCCTTTGATCACCTCCACATCCAGCGGTTTACTTTTCACCAATAACCTTTCGGTATGGCTGTTATCCGGGTTGTTGGCATCTTTAAGATCAATATCAATGGGACAAAAACCAGTAAATTTTTTATTGATCCGCGCAGTAAGTCCGACGATAATCCCGTTTTCTAATAGTTTTTTCTCAGGGAAGTGGACGGCGGTAATTGCTCGTTGCCCCAAATGTCCATTCATACACGACTGGAGCAATGCCGGATTAATCTCCGATCGGGTAAGCCAGTTGACTGGTTTATTTCGCCCCAATTTTTCATGGGCTTTGGCGAATTGCCCACCCACAATAGCTGCAAAAGTGGAAATCTCAAGTCCGAGTGCAAAACCGGCGATCAGTTGGGCAAACCGGAATACTTTTCCGTTACCCGCACAACCCATCATACCCAGTGCTTCTTTTTGTTTGGGCAAATGTGTCCCGCCTCCAATTGTGCCGATCACCAGTGAAGGCAAACTCAGGCTGAAATATAAACCCCGATCGGTCTTTTCCATATTTAAAACACCAATTCCCGACTCATGAATACTGGCAAGATCCTGGCCCGTGGCGACGAAAATCGCTGCGACGGCATTGGCGACATTGATATTATATCCCACCATACCGTCGAGTTGGCCCATGACCATCGACTGGTGAATACAGTGCATAAAATCGGTGGAATTGGTGCGCAATACCCGTTCAATAATGTGTTCGTCAAGTTCACATTCAGCGATCACATGGATGCCGCGGCCGTGCAGCATGGAAAAATGCGATACTTTTTTATCCGACGCGCCATTGCCTTCAATCACAAAATGAACAGGTTCAATGCCGGTTTCTACGGTGAATTTTTCCCGAATCCATAAAACGGCATGCCAGGTGCAGGTAGTGGTCATGTTTTGCCCCGAGGCGTCGCCTGTGGTGTATACAAACTTCAGGTGCACCCCTTTACCGGTGATATAAGGAAGAATAACCTGGAGTTGGGCATGATTGGAATACTGTTCAGCGACCTGTTTAATTGGATCAAAATGGCGATCAATCCAGGCTTTAAACTGCACACTTTCTGCCAGGTTTTGAAACACAAACAACGGGCTCCGGATCATTTTCTGGTGGATAACAGCCGCCGAAAACCCACCGCTCAAACTCACGGCTTTAGCACCCCGGTTCATGCTCGCCAGCAAAGCACCTTCCAGTGTGCCGGCGGGTGCATATACCATTTCCTGTTGTTGGGCGTGGTTGAAAAGCAATGGACCAGCCAAACCCACCGGTATTTCGACCGTCCCGATCAGGGATTCAATATTGTGCCGGAGTTGATCGGCAGGTAATTGTGTTTGAGCAATGGCAGTAGCGTCAATACCGAGTTTTTGCAGCCACGCATGCCGCAATGCTGTTGCTTCGTCGGTGACCAATCCTCTGCCGGGAACAATGGGGTAATCGTCCATGGGGAGTGTGATTTACAGGGTGTTATTTAGATACAAATATAGGGTATTTTTGATGGAAAATTGCAGAAAATAGCGGATCAACCGATTGCGGGTTGTTTTTTGATTTCAGATCTCAAAGGTAAGATTCCAGATCTCAGATTTGGGCACAATAGGTTGTTTTCTTCTATGAAAATAATGAAGGCCCCTAAGCATAGCACCCAAATCTTACATCTGAAATCAAAAAAAAACTCGCAAGCGGTCACAGAGCCTACTTCAAAAGAAGGCATAAAATTTATTGATTATCAGCATGTTGTACGGAAAATACCGAAAGAATATTTGGTATAACAAACAGCAACCAATACAGTCCATTTGATTACACACTGACCGTATCAATATAACAAATAAATAAAATTTGCAATCCAGCAAAAAAGCACCACCTGCAAAAAATGATCTTCCCAAAGCAGCCTGATCGGTGATTCGGTACGCTCTCCTACCAGCGCGAGTTGCAGGAAACGCAACAATCCTATAACCACAAAGAAGGACGTGAAATAAATATGGTCGCTTCCGATACGCTGCGTCACTTCGGGCGAAAAACAATACATCAGGTAGGCAACAATCGCCATGGTGATACAAATGATAATACTCGCATTTAAAAAAGGTAAATTGTACCCTTCCAGAGATTTGCGGAACGAAGACTGTTCGGTAAAAATAATGTACTCGCCCCGGCGTTTGGCCAAACCAAGAATGAGCGCGATAATAAATGTAAGCACTGTCAGCCAGTTAGAAACGACCACCCCGGTAGCTGCTCCGCCCAAATAAATCCGAATGAGGAAACAAAGGCCAATAATCGACACGTCGAGAATCGCCACATGTTTTAACCAAAAGGAATACAACAGATTGAGCAGGAAATAACAAACAGCCAATAAAAGCGGGATTGTTCCGGTAAAACTGACTATCACCAATCCCGAAATTAACGAAAGAAATAAGGTAATCATAGCAGTTTTTTGCGGAACAGCACCACTGGCAATGGGCCTATTTCGCTTACGCGGGTGCTTTTGGTCCCATTCTTTGTCCACTGTATCATTTAAGATATACACCGCCGATGCCACAAGGGAAAACCCTAAAAAAGCAATGGCAACAATTTTTTGCATAGCCGGATCGTTCAGGCGGGATGCAAAAAAAACCGGCATCAGAATAAACAGATTCTTGACCCAATGGTGTACTCTTAATAAGCGAAGGTAAATCAAATCGGAGGTGAAATCAATGTTGTACCTTTATCTAAATGCCCTGATTGACGTGCTTCTTACTTTGGCCAACCAGTCCGGGCAAAGTTAGTTTTTTTGTTCCCATACAGCCGCCTTTGGCAGAAAAAAGTAAATGCGACTTTTTCCGCCAAAGGCGACTGTATCGTTACATTTCTTTTACCAATAATCAACTACTCAAAAGACACAGCTCCTCAGGGCACCTTCCTCTATTAGACTTTCCTCCCAAAACACACCCTGCTGATGTTCGTTTCCGTACACATCCTGTCCGTTATTGAACTTTTTTAAGTGCAATACACAATCGTAAAAAATTACTAATCAATCACTTGCAAAATTGGCGAATAAATTGCCCTTATTATGGCATCAAAGAATAACCCACTTGACAAAAACGGGACAGATACCTAAAAATACATACCATAATGCGCCAATATATACAAACTGCCATTCGACAAATACAACAACAAGCCGATTTTTCCTTTCAGCGAATCGCTGTTGTTACCGTCAGCCTCGCCATTTGTTGCGAAGCGATCCTACTGTTGCAAAAAAATCCGGATTCTGACCCTTCTTCACCGCAATACGACCGGGTTTGTAAAGTCAGCCTCGATGCGCGGTTTGGCGATATGAACGGATTACTACCTCAAACGCCCGGAGAAACAGCTACTGCACTCACCAGCGGTATCGCCGGAATTGAACTGGCGACAAGAGCCTTTTCTCCTGGTGAAATAGATATTCGGCGCAAAACACCGGTTGAAGCACCGGTAATAGAAAAAAAGCCGCACCTGCTGGCGGTCGACGCTAATTTTGTGGAGATGTTTCACTTCAAAGTAGTGGCTGGCAGTGCACTTCATTGCCTCCAGAACCCGGAATCAGTGGTGTTGACCGCATCCATGGCCACCCAGCTTTTCGGCAATGCACAAGTGGCCATCGGCCAATCGCTGTGGATCGGTAAAATACCCGGCAAGGTGACCGCTGTGGTGACCGATCAACCCAAAAACGCCCCGGTGGCATTCGATATACTTACTCCGATCTCCAATCTCAAAGTGGTGCAGCGCAACGAATGGAACTGGACCTGGGCGAAAGTGGATACGTGGGTGCGCCTGAAGGAACAACCTGTGGAAGCCATTATCACCGCCCTTGAAGCGCAGTTTCCCACAGTAGTACACGATTATGCCGTACCTGCATTCAACCGCATCGGGGTGGATTACGAGCAGATGCTGGCCAATGGCGGCCAATGGGCCCTTCGGTTACAGCCGATTTCTGAACCTAAGGCCAAAGCATTCGCCACCAATACCAACCAATGTGGCCCGGCGATTCATTTTACCTTTGGCGTGTTGGGATTTCACCTGAAAAACTTATTGTAGTTATATGGCTACATCATATAAAATCGCCATTAGAAACTACCGGTACCCGCCATTTTTTTCGCTATCAACGTGACAGAACTTAGTGCCTCTGGCACTAACTGACCTGGAACTAACTACAGCAACATATCATCTACCGGAATCAGTTTGGAAGGCAAATCAGTTTCACCTAAAAATTCTTTGATATCGATTTCGATATTGCGGCAAATGGAAGTGATGGGGGTATCGTTGACGGAATTGTCAAAAGGATTTTCTGAAAATTCGCCGATTTGCTCCATCGTAAAAAATACCCATGAAATCAACATTGCGAATGGAATGGTTAGCCAAACGCCCCAATCGGCCAGCGTATTCAGGTCTTTTAGCAATGCAAATGGCAGCAGGTAAATAAATAAAGTCACGAAAACGCGGCTGAATACACTGTATTGCCGGAACAGCGGAGTCGATTTCAACCGTTCACAACCACCTTGCAAATTGAAGCACTCATTGATATGGCGCACCAGGTCGCTGTGCTCAAAATCGTCAATTATTTTCTCCCGTTTCAGTCGGGTAAGTTCCAACACCTGTGCCTTCAAAATTCCCGATGCAATATTATTTTTATCTTTCAGCGTATCATAAAACTCCATTTTATTGTTTTCCTGGAGTATTTTCCGAAACCCAAGGTCAAATTCTTCCAGTTCTTCCCGCTCTCCTTTAAAAGTCTGGTGGAGATTATCTTTACTGGTAGCCCAAGGAATCGTTTTGCGCAGTTGGAGCCGGAGAACGTTCACATAAGCGATATGCCGGTACAATAATGCTTTTACTACCGCTTTATCGTCCACTAAAGCGATCATTTGAACGGCAAAATTCCGGCTCGTATTCGTAAAACCACCCCAAAGTTTACGTGCCTCCCACAAACGGTCATACGCCTGATTGTTCTTAAAACCAACATAAAAAGCTACCGCTGTACCAATAGTACCAACTGGAAGAAAAGGAATGGCCACAAAAGTAAAACCCAGTACTTTATAGAGTACCACGGCAACCACGCTCACAATAAAGGTTCTGAACAGGTTTTTTCTGGCGAAATGCCACAATAATTTGAATGTAAAATCTTTTCCGGTATACATTATAACGAGACGAAAAATAAATGACGCCAACAAACTACTGGCAGGGTAAAGGTAAAAGGCTTTTAATAATTCGAAATTTAAACTGATTACCTTCCCATGCCGCATCCACAAAATAGCCTAAAGAGAGGAGGTAACTAAGTTTCGTCTTTTAGCCCCCCCTGTTATCTCGCCTATTTTATATTCATCATTTGCTTCACACCACGATCTGTAGTAGTCTCCACTTTGTAATACATCGGTTCGGCACCGTTCACCGACCTCCCGGCGGCACCCGACGTGAGGCTTACCACTGACTGGTCAATGGTAAAGCAATTATATCCTTTCGCAAAATCGCCTTTAGCGGTGTACAAAGTCCGGCCTGTTACGTCATAAATCGTCAGTGTCGCTGTGGTCGCTTCCGGCAGATGGAATCCAATCTGCGTTTTGTTGACCCAGGGATTCGGTACGTTTTGGTACAACTCGAAGCCGAGGCCTGTGATCGTACTGGCACCTTTGCCATTGAAGCGCAATGCTACATCGTATTTCGATACTCCTGTGTATGCTTCCGCCTTCGTGATACGGCTCGACACATTCAACATCTCGCTCAATTTACCACTCTTCGTCGCTTTGAAACGGAGGGTGAATTGCGCTTTGCCGTTGAACGCTGCTGGAGCGTCCCATGATGTGGTTACAGCATTTTCAAAAACACCAAAGTTTTCTGTAGCCATGGCCGTCACTTCATCGGAGAGGGCTGGGGTGAGGCCCTTGAGGCCCAACGTGAACTGGTATCCCCTAACCACCTGATCGGCGCTCAGGGTCACCGCAAGAGCCTCCCCTGCGCGTACTTCCCGGTCATCGATATCAAACAACAGGGTGCCTGAACTGCGGTCATCACTTGATATGAATTGATTGGGTATAACTGTGTTGTCCACGTCACCAATCTTAGCACCAATAAAGTCGCCGATACCAAAGTCATTCTGAATATTCAATATAGATATACTTTCCCGGATCGTTTCTGCGAATGGGTTGTTCATATCAGCAAATACCTGTGCCTTGTCCACAAAACGCCAACTACTGTTGTCCGGCAATTCAGTATAGGTTCCCAGGATTAGTTTCCGGAGTTCAACCACGTCAAAAGTGGTGATTGTTCCTGATTTATTGGCATCTGCACTAATCAGTTTGTAGGGTGTGTTCAATGGCTCCAGTCCCAGGATATGGCGACTGATCAGGATCAGGTCATACGTGTTCACACCATTCAGCGGATCGAGTTCCAGGGTGGGCGTTATCGTTGCATTTGCAGCGAGTGGCAATGCGTTATGGAATGAATAATACCCTGTCATTTCTGAAAATACCTTTCGAAATACAGGAACACCATTGGCCGTGCCCCCAAGTTCAACTTGGGCAGACTCAATTCCTTCCAGTTGCTCCGGCGTTTTTATTATGCCGTATACTTGAGCATTGTCGCCACAGAAATAGTTATTGTCCTGAACGAGCACATAGGTTTCGCAGAAGTCAGCATTGCCGGCTTTGTCGATCGACCAGAGTTCCACTAATTGCGTGCCCAGGTCGGCGCAAGTGAAGGTCACGCCTGTTTGCGCGGTGCCGTCA
>JBILHQ010000078.1:0-23559 GCA_044350415.1 Saprospiraceae bacterium
TGGCTGCTACGACCAGCAGCAATAAAGCGAATATATATTTTATTTTATTCATTATCAATTTCAATTTAAAATGTTTTTTTGCCACACAGGCCACATAGCTCGTGGTGTCGACCAAGTGTACTCATTGCTATGTGCACCTATGTGGCAAAACTTACTATTTTTTAGAACGTGACATTCAGGTTAAAACCGTACCGTTTTGCTGTTGGTGTCTGGAGACTAGATTGACCACCGGTCAGGTAGTTATCAAGATCGATATCTTTACTTTCAGCAAAATAAAGCAGGTTGCGACCAACCAAAGAAATGCTTGCGCTGCGGATAACCTTGTTCTTTTCGAACCATGTTGCAGGCATTTGGTAAGTAACAGTAACTTCCCGCAGTTTGGAAAAAGTACGGGACATCAGGTTGCCTTCGCCGGAGTTGTAATACCGGCTGATGTAATCCTGAAGGAATGTTTTGGTGGTATTGGTAGTAAACTGGAGTTCGCTGTAGTTGGTGATATTGCCGTACTGATCGTATTTGATCGCTACGCCATTGCTCACCTGAACACCTTCACCGGTCCAGTGACCATTCTCCTTTGGATTGTCAAATTTACCGATTTTCTGGTTTTCCCAGTCCGCCAGACGAGCAGCACCCATTTCACCTTCAATAGTGGCAATATGACGGCCACCACGGAAAGTTTGCTGTTGAATATAGTTGCGGATAACGCCACCAACGCGGCCATCAAACTGGAAGCCTAAACTTACATTTTTGTACGACAGTTTGTTGTAAGCACTCCATACCCAATCAGGATTGATATTACCGAGGTGCTGCGCTACCGGATTGTAAATCGGACGACCTGATCCGTCGTTAACGATCTGTCCGTCGGTAGTACGTACAAATGCACGATCGTAATATTTATCGGTGCGGTCACCTGCTTTGAAAAAGCCGTAAATCACATCCTGGCCTGCAGGCAATTCCTTAAATGTATTTTTGAAAGTGCTCCAGTTGAGCAACACATCCCAGGTAAGACCGCCTTTGGTTTTTACCGGCGTTGCATTTAAAGCTACCTCGAAACCAGTGGTTTGTGTTTTTACGGCATTGATCAACTGTGAAGAGTAACCGGATGCTTCTGAAATAGCCTGCGAGAAAATTTGCGGGCCGTCGATATACTGGAAATACGTAAAGTCAAGACCAAGGCGATTCAGGAAAAACTTCGCTTCAAGACCGCCTTCATAAGCAGTACGGGAGCTCGGCTGAAGTCCAGTGTTGACGATCTGATTCGTGAAATAAGCGCCGGGTTTGTTATCATAAACCAATGGTGTGGAATACACCGATGAGTTGGAGTAAGACGGACCGTCGTAAGATGATTCGTAGTACTGACCGTATCCAACCGGATAAGACGCTGCTGGAGTAACACCAATAGTCGACTGTGTAAGTGCTGATTTAACATTGGCAAAAGAACCGCGGAGTTTCAGGAACGAAACCGGACCCAGATCGGCCAGGTTCGAAATCACCAAACTACCGCCCAAAGACGGGTAATAGAACGTGTTGTTGTCTTTTGGCAAAGTAGACAAGTGATCCACACGACCCGTATGAGTTAAGAACAAGAAATTTTTGATACCCAAATCCACGGAGTAATAACCGCTTTGTACCAACATTTTGGAACGGAAATTGGCCGAATACAACGGGTTAGCAGAGTTAGAGAACGAATAAAGCCCTGGTACGTTCAAGTAATTGGTAGAAGTAAAGCTCGATTCGAAGTTGAAACTGCGCACAGCGCCGCCCGCTAAAGCAGTCAGGCTGATCGCATCACCTATCTTGGTGTCATAGTTGAGGAAAACGTCGGAGTTATTCTCAAACATGGTGCGTTTGTCTTCGCGGTAATCACCACGTCCTTCTTCCCGGCCATAAGTAGTGGCAGAGTAAGGTAGTTTTTCGCTGCGGAACAGGTCATAAGTGGTGATCGCTGTACGCGCTTTGAGGTCCAAACCTTTGGTGATATTCCATGTAAGGGCGGTTTGGCCATATACGTCTGTTTTCTGGTGGCCACGCAACCATTCTTTTGCCTGGAACCAAGGATTGTTGTAACGCTGGTATTCCGCATAAATCTGCTGAACGCCTTCTTTACCTTCCTGCCAATAGTTTTTCAACTGATCGATATCCCAGTCTGCACCACCCCAAATAGTGATATTGTAAATCATGGAGTTCGGACCGTAATTGACGTCAGGGATATTATCCGTGAACTGGCGGTTGTAGTTGATATTGGCTTCCAATTTAACGCGGTCAGTCACTTTCAGTCCGCTGTAAACATTGAAGTTAGCTACATTCAACTGCGTATTGGGCACCATGCCCTGCTGGTAATTGTAAGACGTGGAATAACGCATATCCAGTTTATCAGTACTGGTAGTAACGTTAATATTGTTGTTCGACAGGAAACCCGGGCGCAGGAAACGGGTCAGGTTGTCTTTACCGCGAGCCGTCCATGGGGTGCCCTGACGAACACCTGTAGCAGGGTCGATGGGGCTATCGTATTGTGGCAATGATTGACCTTCAAAACGCGGTCCCCAGATATCATAGTCACCGTCGTTGAGGCCACCACCGCGACCGTCTACGAAACCGTAACGACCGTGGTCGCCAGGACCATATTCGTCCTGTACTTTGGGCAGTGCATTGAAGCCTGATTCGATCATCTGGCTGGTATTGAATTCTACGCGAACACCTTTTTTGTCGGCAAGGCCTTTTTTAGTGGTGATCATGATGACACCGCCGGAAGAACGGAAACCGTAGAGCGCAGCAGCACCCGGGCCTTTCAGTACCGTATATGTTTCGATATCATCGGCATTGATATTCCAGGTATCAGAGTTGATCGGCACACCATCCACCACGAAAATCGGGCGGGAGCCGCGCAAACTAATGGCGGGAGCGCGCAGAAGTTCAGGCGAACCACCTACAGTAAGACCAGCCACTTTACCAGTAAGGGCATTAATTGCATTCGGCTCGCGGGCTTTCAGCAGGTCATTGCCTTTTACATCCTGGGAAGCGTAACCGGTTTTGGCTTTGTCTTTTTGAAAACCTAAAGCAGAAACCGTGATTTCCTGGAGCAGGTTGCTGGTTTGCAGCGCAATAACAATGTTTTTTTCAGTACCGACCAACACATTTTGGGCAGTAAAACCGACATAAGACACCACAAGCGTTTGACCTGCAACTGCTTCCACAGTGAAGGTACCATTGATATCAGCAGATGCGCCTTTACTGGTTTCTTTTACTGTAATGTTGGCACCAATGAGTGGCTCCTGATTGTCAGCATCCAGTACTCTACCACTAATGCGCTGGGCATCAGCCGTAAATCCGGCAAGCATAGTTAAAACAAGGGCAATAAACAGGCCCTTGAAGGTGTAGCGAAATACCTTCATAAAATAAAAATGGATTGGTGAAACGTGAAGAGTGGATTAGAAAAAAGGGAAAGGTGTTTTCCCAAATGATGGGGCAAAGGTAAATACAGGTTCACCCAAGATAATAGAAGGTATTATTAAGTGTAGTTTAAGTAATTGTTAAGCCAAGGGGAACATGTATACCTTTTTTTACGATAGGCAATGCTAGTTTTTCAGAAAAACAGCATAGTTTTGCAGGCAAATTATTCGCTTACCACTTTAGTGGTTGACCACCCGGAACATGTTTCTTAAATAACTGCACCATGAATTTTACAGCAAAAGAAATTGCGCCCTTAGCCAGTATTGAAGAATGGGAAGACGATGTATTGGTTCGGTATCCCGAACCCAACACACCGGCAAAAGCCAAACAGGAATACCGCAACTATGACGATCCCAAACGCGATACGGTGCGGGAGTTTTACCGCCTCAATCACACTTATCAGACCTATGATTTTGTCAAACAGCAACAGGCAGACTTTTTAAAGTTTGATAAAAAAGAAATGCGGGTATGGGATGCGTGCGATTTCCTCAACACGCTGATAGATGATTCTGATCCCGATACCGACCTCGATCAATTGCAACACCTGTTACAGACCTCAGAAACGATCAGAGCCGATGGGCATCCTGATTGGTTTGTGTTGACGGGATTCTTACATGATTTAGGAAAAGTATTGTGCTTATTCGGTGAGCCGCAATGGGCGGTAGTAGGTGATACTTTCCCTGTGGGCTGCAAACATTCCGATAAAATCGTCTATCCGGAGTTTTTTGAGGCCAACCCCGATGCTACAGATGAACGGTACAATACCCAATACGGTATTTATGAGCCCCATTGCGGTTTGAGAAATGTAGATATGTCGTGGGGGCATGACGAATACCTGTACCAAATGCTCAAGGATTATTTGCCGGAACCCGCGTTGTATATGATTCGCTACCACTCCTTTTATGCACAACACCGGGAACACGCTTATGACCACCTGATGGATGCGCACGACCATAAAATGTTTGAATGGGTCAACAAATTCAACCCTTATGATTTGTATTCCAAGGTACCTGTTCCACCAGATGTGAAGGCTTTAAAACCTTATTATGAGGACTTAATTGCTAAATATTTGCCGCCCGTGTTAAAGTTATAAAATATGCAGCAGTTACAGACCCTCGACTATATCGTCTTCCTCGTTTATTTTATCTCCGTAACAAGTTACGGCTACTGGATTTTCCGGCGGAAAAAATCAACAGCAACCAGTACAAAAGACTTTTTCCTTGCAGAGGGTTCTTTAACCTGGTGGGCGATTGGAGCATCGCTTATTGCCTCCAACATATCCGCTGAACATTTTATCGGGATGTCGGGGTCGGGTTTTGCGATTGGACTGGCCATTTCTTCTTATGAATGGATGTCGGCAGCGGCACTGATCATTGTAGCCGTTTTTTTTATCCCGATCTTCCTGAAAAACAAGATCTATACCATGCCGCAGTTTTTGTCGCAGCGCTATAACAATACAGTAGCGACGATTATGGCGGTATTTTGGTTGTTGCTTTATGTATTTGTCAATCTGACCTCCATTCTCTATTTGGGGGCACTGGCAATAGAAAGCATTTCGGGTATTCCGTTTTTGTATGCGATGCTGGGTTTTGCTGTTTTTGCCATTTTTATCACTTTAGGCGGCATGAAAGTGATTGGTTATACAGATATTGTACAGGTGGTGGTATTGATATTCGGGGGATTGGTGGTGACCTGGTTATCGCTCCAAATGGTAGCCGAACACTTTGGCGGTTCTGGTATCCTGCGGGGGCTCACCGAAATTCGCATACAAGCCGATGACCATTTCCACATGATTTTTTCGGAGGGTGATAAGTACTATGAAATGTTACCGGGGTTTGCGATTTTGTTTGGCGGTATGTGGATCAATAACCTCAATTACTGGGGTTGCAATCAGTATATTGTACAACGGGCGCTCGGTGCAGATTTGCCGACTGCGCGAAAGGGTATTTTATTCGCTGCTTTTTTGAAATTATTGATGCCTGTTATTTGTGTGCTGCCCGGTATTGCGATGTACGTATTGCATAAAAACGGGGCTTTTCAAACCGAAATGATGAACGCCGCGGGAGAAATCAAACCCGACCAGGCCTACCCTACTTTGATGAACTTATTGCCGGCAGGTTTAAAAGGCTTATCGTTCGCTGCGTTAACGGCTGCCATTGTGGCTTCTTTAGCAGGTAAATGCAACAGCATCTCCACGATTTTCAGTTTAGATATTTACAAAAAATTCCTGAACCCTGCTGCTTCTGAACAACAAACTGTTCGTACCGGGCGCATTGCAGTGTGGGTATCATTTGCCATTGCATTGTTGATCACTCCGCAATTGCGGCAACTGGAACAAGCGTACCAATTTATTCAGGAATATTCCAACTATCTCACACCAGGCGCCTTTGCATTATTTTCTTTGGGCTTGTTCTGGAAACGCACCACTTCAACGGCAGCGATTGTGGGGGCGGTTTTATCTATTCCGTTAGTCGTTGCTTTTAAAAATATGCACCACCTGACCGGCGGCCATCCTATACCATTTTTGAACGTCACTATGTGGGTTTATTTGGTTTTGGTGGGTATCATGATCGCTGTTTCATTAGCGGATAGCCACAGTAAGAACAATCCTAAAGGTTTGGTTTTGGATAGTGCTGATTTTAAGGTATCGAATCAATTTGCGGTGATTGCGATATTGATTATGGGGATTTTGGCAGCGCTTTATACCGTATTTTATTAGGAGAATATCCACATTAGCAAACTAGCCCACCGATTTCCTCTTCAGGTAAATCCAGGAAAATACAGAGAGTGTAGCCATCAATCCACCACCGGCCAGACAAAGTCGCGCAAAAAAATGCACCCAACTCATATCCGCTTCTCCAAAATTCCGCCACAACAGCACCGCTACGCTGCCCAAATATCCAATAGCATCGGCGATATACATCAGGAAACCGACATTGCCTTTTTCCCGGAATGCCGCCAGGATGCGATCGAAAATGACGCCGTTGAATAAAATATATGGAAAAATAATCCCGATGCCAGACAAAATCATCCATAAAACCGGGGACAATAAGCCACGCTGGAACAGCACCGTTGCAACCAGCAGCAGGATGGCCCCACCAATTAACAATGCATGGTACAGCCAAAGGGCTTTAAAATTATTTTTAACCAATGCCAGCAAACCTACTCCCGCAAATACCAAAAGAGCTACAGGGATTTCTGCTGTGGTGAGTATAGAAGGCTGGTTGCCATGACCGAGTTCTGTCCATATCTCTACCGCAAAATTGTCGCGCACGTCCCGCACAACTGTCAGGGCCAGGTATACCACCACCAGCAAAATCAGCCCCGGCCAGTATCGCCTGAAAAGGGAGAGCCGTTGTTCTCGATTCATCGAACTGCGCGGACTGCGGGCTAATTGGTCACCGTCCGACGGCGGCGGAAGATGTTCCAGCAACCAGACACAAACCAGCAGCAGGGGCAGAAAAATCATCCCGGCAGTAAATGGCATCCAAAACGCTGAAATATGGGCGTTTACCAGTAACCATTTGCCTACTGTTTTTACAAAACCGGAAGAAACGATAAAATTGATACACAACAGCGCCGCCAGCATTTCTGTTACCCGGCGCCCCTCTACGTAACTGAATACTACTCCCCAGGCCATACCCAACGGCAGCCCGTTTAAAAACATCCAAAAAATACCCCAGGCAGGCGGTGAAAGTGCAAACCCTAATAAAGAAAAGGCTGCAACGGTAATGAGACCGAGTAAAACGCCTGCGCGCTGAGCATGCTGTAAGGTGGCAATGATCCTGATCCCGATGAATTTGGATAATGCATAGCCCGCTACTTGCGCAATAACAATAGCAATTTTATAATGCACGCCACCGATAAACAGCCCTTCAAAACTGGCAGCCGTAAACGGTTTTCGAAATGCATACACACAGCCATAAGCGGTAAAAGCCACCAAACCAGCCATGATCACAAAAACAGCAGGCGTGGCTTTTTCAAAACGCCGGCGCAGGTATTGGGATTGCCACATGATTAAACTAATTGGAGTAATTCATCCAGACTATCCAGCACGTGTGTGGGCGAAGCCGTCACCAATTGCCCCGCCGTTTGCGCGCCGGTGGTAATACCCGCCGCAATACCACAACCTGCATTTTTGCCTTCTTCAATATCAATGATGGAATCGCCTATTTTTACCACCGCAGCCGGATCGGTGATGCCAAAATGCACCATCGCCGCGTGAATCATATCAGGATGTGGGCGGCTTCGGGCCACATCGGTGGCAGTAATCAACAGGTCGTAAGTCGACCCTTCTGTCCAGCCCAATTTGTGAAGCAGGAGTTCGGCCACCGGGCGTTTATAACCCGTATTGAGTACTACTTTGATGCCTTTTGCCTGCAACTGGCCAAAAACACGCATTGCACCTGGCATGGGCAATGGTGTAAGATCTGCATACGCTACATCGAGTAAGGCTTCAAAATCGCGATGAATAGTGCGCAACGTGTCATTATGCACCGCGCCACCTTCCACATATTCCAGTACGTCTTTGATCGCCTGAAATTTTTCTTTACCTGCTGCGTGCAACAGCACGAGGTCCAGCGACACATCGTATCCTGCGCGTTGAATGGCGCGGTGAACCGTCTTGTACACCACATTTTGTTCATCAACCGTGGTGCCGGCCATATCGAATATAATAAGTTGAAACATCTTTTTTAGTTATGAATTATGAGTTATGAGTTATGAGTTCTTTAGGGTGGACCGTAGCGTGTTCTTTAGAGTAGACCGTAGTGTGTTCTTTAGAATAGACCGTTGTAGGGGGGCTTTGGGGAAAAACGCCCTACGGTTCACTCTGCAGTCCACCCTACAAAACTCATAACTTATAACTCATAGCTACCCCCGCGCTTCCCGTCATGCCTTTGCCGCCGATGCCGGTGATGATCTGGATACGGTCGTCGATGGAGTGTTGGAACAGGTCGCTCGTTTTGCATTGCGTATACATACCCGACCAGGTTTCGCGGATTTGCCAGTTTTGTAATTGGAAAATTTTTGCCGCTTCATTGATCATGAAGCGGTTAATTTCCGCTTTGATGGGAGACTGAAGAGTATCGGCATCGTTGACATCGGCATATTCGTGCGAGTCGCCCAGGATAATTGAACCGTCGGTGGTTTGTTTGAATAAAATATGGATGCCCCATTTCCTTTCGAGACTGTCGGGGTCTTCTTTCGCTTTTATCGCCGCGTAAGATGGGCATTCCCGAAAACTTTCGTACCGCCGGATACTGAGGCCGGTAAGGATGGACCCGGGAATAATTTGTAAAGGTTGCTTGTCCAGCAAAATCATCTGGAGTTTCACCGCTTCCAAGTCGCTTTGGGCAAATATCTCAGGGAAAAGAGTTTGGAATTCATACCCACTGCACACGAGCACGCGATCTGCATGAAACACCCGACCATCGCTGGCATTCACCCGGCATCCTTCTCCCACTGAATCGACCCCAACAGCCAAAGTTCGGGTGAACAAATCAAGGCCTTTCTGCGCTATGAGATATTGTTGGATACGATGCAGGGCAATCCGCGGCTCCAGTGTAATTTCTTCCGGAAAAAACAAGCCACCCACACAGTAATCGCTGCGCAAACCAGCATACCGCTGCTGGCATTCTTCGGTGGTAAGCAACTGTGAAGGGTAATCATTGCTGCGGTTGATGATGGCAAGTTCTTCAAGCAGCGTCATTTCTTCTGCGTTGGAAGCGATATACACCGAGCCATTTTGCCGGACCGAAATGTCAAATTGGGACTGTATAGCCTTGTAAATTTCCAGGCTTTTACGGCCGTATTCCTGCCATTTGGCATCCATGCCAGAAGGCACCACCTGCCCGAAATTCTGAACAGACGAGCCTTGGGGCAGGCTGTTTTTTTCCAGAATGGCTACCGTAAGGCCTTGTTCTAAAGCATGGTAAGCGTGGAAAGTTCCCAGTGCGCCGCCGCCTACTATCAACAAATCGTATTGTTTCATTGTAATGTAATTCTGCAACAGGAAAGTGCTTTTGATGCTGATCTAATTGAACACCAAAGGAACGATGACAAGGGTCTTACCTGACCATCCCAGGACTATACTTAATGCAAATTTAATGCTGCTGAAAAAAAATGCGGCAGGTGATTCCTCCGCAGATGATCAGGGATACGGAAAATTTTAGGAATTACCACTATTTGAATGTCTTACTGCCACCATTTATGGCATTCCCATGATTGTACCGGAACGTACCGGGGGTGATTGCATGGCGTTTGAAGGAGAGTATTTTATTGTTCCGCATATTCCATACGGGAAAAAACAGGCCCCTGCTATGGCAGGTTCTATTACCCGTGCTATTCCCCATCCTGATGGCTCGGGAGGAACCAGCCCTGCTGGTGTAATCGCTTCCTTTTACGCAGTACTCCCACCAGTAGGAGTGGAGCCCGAAGCGGTTGAAGTCGCTGACTGGCAGATTTTTCCCAATCCCGGTTCCGGTATTTTAAATATCAACGGATGAAAATCCTGAAATGGGTCCAACTGAATAGTTTACGCAGTGCGTAAACTATTTCAAAATCAGGGAAGAAGGTGGCAAATCGAACGAATAACCAAAGGTTGATTTGGTTGTATCCGCTTCCAAATTCCAACGATAGTTTGACACTAAGATTTTTAATAACTTGCTTACCGAATTCAGCCCGTTGGTTTTGTAAAATATCGGCACGGATCCGTTGCCCAACCTGCCAGTTGAGCATTACGCGTTCGGCATCAATCGCCCGGTATGCATTCTGCCGGGCAGTGATTACGAGTGTTTTGACATCCTGAAATAATTTATCTTCCGGCAGCATAATTTTGATTTGCTTTTATTAATTTTGATTTGCTTTCTGATAGAAGCAATATAAAATATTGATTTTTAAACACTTAAATCAAGTTGCTTTTCAATTAACAGCCTGTTTGCTTTTTTTTGAATAACGGGTATGATGCTTTTCAATTTTTAACAGTTTTATTCTACCCAGGGACAAATTGTCCCCACGTAACTATTTCTTTTTCTTTTTCCCCACCCCTTCAAACAACGTCCCTTTCGTCTTTTCCTCCGCGATCATCTGCTCATACAGTTTGAACAGGTATTCCAGCCGCTCCTCATCACTCTCGAAGGGCTTGCTGCGATAACAACGCTCCACAGCGAGGTCATTCTGCCGGTGCGCCTCTCGCAAGCCTTCGGGCATTTTCTCCGGATCGTAGAGCTGGGCCAGGGTCTTTTCACTGTGCTTTTCCCGCTCGTCTAAGATGCGGTAGATGTGTTTTTCGAGGTCATGCTTTTGGGCGTCGGTGATGTTGGGGAAAGGGAAGGTGTTGTAGCAGAGTCCAGAAGAATAACGAATATCTCGGACTTAAGCCTACCTGCAAAAGCCTTAACCCAGACCACATGCATTTTTTGCGGAAAGTATTCCTAAAAGAAAAGGTGATTCACAAGGAATGGAATATGCTAGATTTGATATAATTGTATTTTCATCCACGAAGCCTAATGGGATATAATCGCGCCTTTCAGATGTGGTGCTTGGTATTATGATCGATATCTTCTCCAAATGGCGAATTTGGCCAAATAAGTGAGGTTTTTCAGATAAAATTTGAGTTGAAACATTGCTGCTTTTTTCTCTCATCTCTTTCACTTTTAATAATCGTTCTCTAATCGGTTCAATAGATAAAGCATCTTCCGACATTGAGTCTTCAATCCACAGACACCAACGATTGTCATTATTTATGAATTCAATCGCCCCAACAAATTTCCTTATAAAATACATTGATTGCGGGTATTGGGAAATCAATGTATCTTTTTCCGCAGTAGCCAGGATCAAATTACCCCCATCAATTGGCACATCACCTCTAAGCATTTCAGGTAAATCAGATATAGGTTTACTTCTTTTTTCAATAATTGTATTTCTTGCTGAAATTAAGTAGGCATTAATGTTCCTTGTTCTTTGGGAATGCGGACCATTGAACAGAAATTTATCAAGGTTAGAGATGTTTCTTATTCCAACAATTACTACGATTACAGCGGCATTTGCTTTAGCGTTATTATTCCACTTAAAGGATTGATAGGCAAAAGAAATTTCAAGTTTTCTGTCAAAAATATATGGCCATAATAATGCTACTTGTTCTCCTTGACATATTGAATTGGTACTGACAAATGCAAATTGGGCATTATTATTAACAATATAATTTGCTCCTTTAAAAAACCAACATGAGATATAATCAAGTCTAAGGTAATCAATACTTTTAGAAAAAGTGTATTCCATATCGCTTTTTTGATCCTTATTTTGCAGGCTAAACCCCAAATACGGAGGATTCCCCAAAACATAAATCTCATCTCCTTCCACTTTCGGGCACACCAACTCCCAGTCCACCCGGCAGGCATTACCGTGTATGATATTGCCGGTTTCGGTAAGCGGCAGGGCGGGTTTGGTACGGCCGAATGCGGCGAAAAACTCCTGGTTCATCTGGTGCTCGGCGAGCCAAAGGGAGAGGATCGCTACCTCATGGGCGAAGTCGTCGAGTTCGATACCGTAGAAGTTGCCGAGGCTGATTTCGGAAAAAGCGAAAGTTTGTAATTCTTTAAAAATCCGCATTTCCAAGCGGCGCAATTCCTTGTAGGCAATAATCAGAAAGTTGCCGCTGCCGCAGGCCGGATCGAATATTTTGATCTTCCATATCCGTTTCAGCAGGGCATTCAGTTTGGTTTTGTTGCCTTTGGCCGCCTCAAATTCTTCATACAGCTCGTTTAAAAACAGCGGTTCGATTACCTTCATGATATTCGGCACGCTGGTATAGTGCATCCCCAGTCCGCCCCGGCGTTCGGGCGTGATGACCGCCTGGATCATCGACCCGAAAATATCAGGATTGATGGCCGCCCAGTCGAGTTCTCCGCTGTCGATCACCGACTGGCGGCTACGGCGGGTAAATAGCGGTGCGTGGTGGGAATTGCGGAACAGGCCGCCGTTGACATAAGGGAAAGCGTCGAGATAAGCGGGCAGGTTGCTGCGTGTCCCGGCTTCCATATTCATCACCGCAAATAGGGTATCGAGGTAGTCGTGCAGGTCGGAGCCATCGGGTTGCGTATGGCTGCTGATGGCATTGGTGAACTGTCCTTTCGCAAAAATGCCGGTATCTTCTGCAAAAAAGCAGAACAAAAGGCGGGAAAGAAACACATTGAGATTGTGTACTTCTTCCGGCGTTTCGGTGGGGTTGTCTTTTTTGATCTCATCGTACAGCTTCGCCATACGCGCTGCCGCTTTTACATCGGCAGGGTTTTCGTTTTGGTGCTGCGCTTTTTCCATACCCACCAGCGGCAGGAAAAAATCGAAGTGTTTGGGAAGATCGGTGAGCGGAATATCGAGCGAATCGGACGTTTTGCGGTCGATGGCCAGCAATGTTTCAAAATCGGTCACGATCACAAAGCGGGGATCGTGTTTTGTGGCTTTGGGGTCTGTTTTTATGGCGTCAAATATGGCCTGTACATCCTCGTTTTCTGCTGTTTTGAAAAGCAGTTTTTTCTTCCAGGCGACCTCTCCGGGGACATTGGAAAGGTTTAAACCGCCTTGTTGCAGGCGGGTAACGGACGACCGGGGTTGGCCGTAAGCCAGCAGGAGATCGTAGATGAAAGTGTCATTGCTGAAGCTGGTCAGGAGTTGTTGGATATTATTTTCTATTTGGGCTATATTCATTGTACACATTTTCTTGCCGGAACAAACAGCGGTATTGCGGTCATTGGCAGTATTAACGAGTAAATATATACACTTTGTGTTTATACGTCCAAATCGAGGAGGCATTTTTCAGGTGGGATATTGACGGGACGGAATAGAAAATGTTTTTTACAAATAACTGCTTGAAAGGCACACAGCAGCCTTACATTTGTTCAGACATAAGATTTTACTTTTGACAACATGGCCAATAAATTTTTCTCACGCCGCAATCTTGACTTCACCCTCTTTGAGGTGCTGAAAGTGACCAATCTCGCCCTTTTCCCGCATTTTAGCACCCACGATGCCGATACGCTATCCTTTGCACTGGATGCCGCCACGGATATTGCTGTTAAAATAGCACACCCCGCATTTGCCGAAGCCGACCGCCACCAACCTGAACTTGTGGATGGGCAGGTAAAAGTGCACCCAAAGGTTCATGCGTTTGTCAAAACATTCAGTGAAACAGGATTGATTGCAGCGCCTTTCCCTCCGGAATTTGGGGGCATTCAACTACCCAAATCCATCATGGCGGCGGCTGATTTTATCGTGGGCTGCGCGAACAATAGTTTTATCATGTTCACCGATCTGACCCAGGGGTCGGCCGATTTGATCTATACCTTTGGAAACGAAGCGCAAAAAGCGAAGTATTTACCCAAAATGCTCTCGGGTGAATGGCTGGGCACCATGTGTCTGACCGAAACACAAGCGGGCAGCTCACTTTCTGATATCACCACCACGGCTTATCTGCAAGCCGACGGCACGTACAAAATTACAGGCCAGAAAATATTCATTTCCGCCGGCGACCAGGACTATTCGGACAATATTATCCACCTGTTACTGGCCCGTATCGAAGGTGCGCCGAAAGGAACCAAGGGGATTTCGCTGTTTATTGTGCCGAAAAAAATAGACCATGCCGATGGCCAAATGACGTCCAATGATGTCACTTCGATGGGCATTTATCATAAAATGGGCCAAAAAGCTACCCCGGCCATGCACCTCGAATTCGGGGCCAACAACAATTGTACGGGCTACCTTGTAGGCGAAGCCAACCGCGGATTACCCCAGATGTTTTTGATGATGAACGGTGCGCGCCTGGGTGTGGGCATGGGCGGTATTCATATCGCTACTGCCGCCTTTTACGCTGCCCTTCAATACGCGCAGGAGCGGCCACAGGGACGGCGATTGGGTGAAAAAAGCGCCTTAGGCGAACCGACGACAATCATCCATCATCCCGATGTGCGCCGCATGTTGCTGTTCCAAAAAGCGATCGTGGAGGGTGGCCTGGGTCTGGTATTGCATTGCTACAAATACCTCGACCTCGAAGACGCCACTGAAGACCCCGCCGTTCAACAACGGTGCAATGATTTACTGGAATTATTGACGCCTGTGGCCAAGACCTTTGGCTCCGAAATGGGCATCCTGTCGGTCAATCAAGGCTTACAGGTATTGGGCGGATATGGGTACACGGAAGATTTCGAATTGGAACAACTGGCCCGCGATGTGCGGATTATGAGTTTGTACGAAGGCACCACCGGAATTCAGTCGCTGGCTTTACTGGGCCGGCAAATCCCGCAAAACGACGGCAAAATCGTCGATATTTGGCTGGAAGAAGTCATGCCAGATATTCAAATTGCCCAAAAACAGGCGCAACTAAAACAATATGCGACCCTGCTCGAATCGGCTGTCAGTACCTGGAAAACAGTAACTACCCACCTTTTGAGCCTTTCCCAAACACAAAATCCGGAAATTTTTCTCGCAGATGCCACGCTATATATGGAATTGTTCGGTATCGTCAATGTAGCCTGGCAATGGTTGCGGCAAGGCACTGTGGCCCGGGAAGCCATTACCGATGGCCGTGCGGTGGGCGATGATGCCACATTTTATGCTTCCAAAATTCATGCCATGCAGTTCTATTTTCACTACGAATTGCCCAAGGTAAACGCATTGGCGACGCGACTGTTGGATAGTACGGTGCTGACGGTTTTGGAAGAAGGACCAGAGGTGCTGGTGTAATCTGGTAAAGCATTGTTGCGGTGAGAGGCCATCAGGCCATAAATCGTTCCTGATATACTGGGGTGTAAAACAAATACAAACAAGTAAATATTTCCGAGTTCACGTTAAATTACAATCATCAAACAATGAAGTACCCACTACTCCCGCTCTTACTTTTATCCTTCGCCACCCTGAATGCCCAACAGGTCATCCGCCTGTACGAAGGCGCTGCACCGGGTTCGGAATTGTGGAACTGGGAGGAAAAGATCAGTCCGCCAAATATCTACGGAACAAGGGTGGTATATAATGTGTCGCAGCCAACCCTCACGGCTTTCCTGCCCGATTCAGCGATTGCCACGGGTACCGCCATTATTATTGCACCAGGCGGCGCTTTTCACACCCTTTCCATTGACCGTGAAGGTTTCGATGTTGCCAAATGGTTAGCGGCAAGGGGGGTTGCAGCATTTGTATTGAAATACAGGGTAGTGAAAAGCCAAACAGAGGACCCCACCACAGAGTTATTGCCCAAAATGCGGGACTCCAAATCATTGGATGCAGAAAACGCACCAGTGGTCCCATTAGCCACACAGGACGGGTTGGCGGCTGTCAAATACCTCCGTGACCACGCCACTGCGCTGGGTATCCAACCCAACCAAATTGGATTTATGGGTTTCTCGGCAGGCGGCACACTCACTATGTCGGTAGTCTATACCGCGACAAATGATAACAGACCGAATTTTGTGGCCCCTTTTTACTTATATGAACCTGCCATTCTGGGTTCAGAAGTTCCTAAAGCCCAAACGCCGATTTTTATTGCGGCAGCCAGTGATGATCAATTGGGATTTGCTCCGCACAGTATTCATATTTACAGCAAATGGCACGCTGCGGGCCAACCTGCGGAAATACATATTTATGAGAAAGGCGGACATGGTTTTGGCATGAACGAGCAAAAAATACCCACAGATTCATGGACCGGCCGTTTTGAAGACTGGATGAAAACCCACGGATATACCACCCAAAAAGCGCCTTTTGAATTTAAAGATGCCATTGAAACCATCAAAAATCAAAAACAACAGATCAACCGGATGCAAACGGACTGGGCCAATTTTGAAAAATATAAAGCAGACAATGCAAAGGTCTATCCGCCTAAACCCGGCGAACACCGCGTGGTTTTTATGGGCAATTCGATCACCGAGTTCTGGGTGTATGAAGACTCCGCTTTTTTTACCCAAAACCCTTATATCGGCCGGGGCATCAGCGGACAAACAACGCCCCAAATGGTCCTGCGGTTCCGGCCCGATGTGATCAACCTCAAGCCCGAAGTGGTGGTGATCAACGGCGGCATCAACGATATTGCTGAAAATACCGGCCCTTATGCCCCCGGTGTGACCTTGGGTAACATCATTTCAATGGCCGAACTCGCGCAAGCCAACCATATCAAAGTAGTCCTTGCATCCATTCATCCGGCATCTGCATTTCCGTGGCGCATGGAACTCACCGGCATTCCCGATAAGATTATCGCACTCAATAAACAAATCAAGGAATATGCCGACAAAAACGGCTTCGTCTATCTTGATTACCACTCGACTATGAAAAACGACCGCAATGGTATGAGCCCCGATATGGCCGCTGATGGTGTGCATCCGACGTTGGCGGGGTATAAAGTGATGGAAAAACTGGCGCAGGAAGCGATCAGGAAAGCGATGAGGTGAATTTAGAATTCATCGTCCGGTATTCCCCCGGAGCCACCCCCATTTTCTTTTTAAAAATTCTTGAAAAATAGAATTCTGATTCGAAGCCAGCTTTATCAGCCACTTCAGCGATGGTCATGGTGGATTCCCGAAGTAATTGGCCGGTTTTTTCAATTTTCAGATGAAGGAGATATTGGCCGGGAGAGGTGCCGATAACTTCTTTAAAGGTTTTACGGAACCATTCATAGCCTACATTTTGACCGGCAGCAATGCTGGCGAAATCGAGGTTTTGCTACCAGTTTTCGTGAATTTTGAGACGGGCAGCCTGAATAATTGGATCCTGCCGCAGTTTGGTTTTGCCACCCATAAGCGCCGAAGAATACACCAGAAGGTAGAATATTCCTTATTTAGTTGCTTGTATATTCAGCCGGAGGCCAACAGATACCTTAAATCACCTATCTTTTTAATCCACGACTTGACAGGAGTGCCTGACAGGAATCTTGCGCCGGTTTTGTCACAAACTCAAATTAAGATATCTTGCACCTTCGTAATTCTTTATTTTTCAATAAAGGCAAAGGTCTTATTCTGTATTCGCAAATCGAGAATGAAAAAAAATCAATTAAGAAGCGCAGGCTGGTTTTCCCGCACTGGCAAAGACGGCCTGATCTACCGGTCCTGGTTTAAAAAGCAGGGAATTCCCCACGATGAATTATCCGGAAAACCGATTATTGGCATCTGCAATACCTGGTCAGAACTCACGCCTTGTAATTCTCATTTCAGAGAACTGGCCGAATTCGTCAAGCGGGGTATTCTGGAACAGGGCGGTTTCCCCGTGGAATTTCCAGTGATGTCTTTGGGCGAAACGCTGATGAAGCCTACTGCTATGCTATACCGGAATTTAGTCAGTATAGATGTCGAAGAATCCATTCGGGCCAATCCTTTAGATGGGGTGGTACTGTTGTGTGGTTGCGATAAAACTACCCCCGCACTGGTGATGGGCGCTTGCAGTGTCAATATTCCCACCATCGTGGTCTCCGGCGGAGCGATGCTTACCGGAAAACACCGGGGAAAAAGCATCAGCACCAGCGATGTCTGGCGTTTTACCGATGAAAACCGGATGGGCCGGATGAGCGATCAGGAGATGGTGCTGGCGGAGTCGGGTTTATGCCGCAGCGACGGTCACTGCGCGGTCATGGGCACTGCCTCTACAATGGCCTGTATGGTGGAGGCACTGGGCCTTTCTCTTCCGCAAAATGCCGCTATTCCCGCCCCTGATGCTGCCAGAAAAGTATTGGCACAACTGAGTGGCCGCGAGATTGTAAAAATGGTGGAAGCAGATCGAAAACCTTCTGATATCCTTATCCGATCGGCTTTTGAAAATGCCATCATGGTCAATGCGGCCATTGGCGGTTCCACCAATTTTGTGATTCACTTATTGGCCATTGCCGGTCGGGTGGGTGTAGCATTGAACCTGCAGGACATGGATACCTGGTCGGCCAATATTCCTTTGATGGCCAATTTGCAGCCTTCCGGCAAATATTTTATGGAGGATTTGTACTACGCAGGCGGCCTTCCGGCTGTGATCAACGCATTATTACCCCGGCTCCATCGCAATTGCATCACCGTGAATGGCCTAACCATCAACGACAACTATTGCAACAGCGAATGTTATGATGCCGATGTGATTTCGGCGATAGACCAGCCATTCAACGATGTCTCCGGAATTGTGGTGTTGAAAGGTAACCTTTGTGAAAATGGTGCTGTGATCAAACCTTCTGCTGCCAGTAAACACCTGATGGAGCACACCGGAAAAGCCGTTGTTTTTGAAACCATCGATGATTACAAAGCGCGCATTGACGACCCTGATCTGGATGTGGATGAAAACAGTGTATTGGTATTGAAAAATGTAGGGCTAAGAGGCTACCCGGGAATGCCAGAAGTCGGCAATATGGGACTTCCACCCAAATTACTGGAAAAAGGCATCACCGATATGGTGCGGATTTCCGACGGCCGGATGAGTGGAACCGGGTTTGGAACTGTTGTCTTGCATGTCTCCCCGGAAGCGGCTTTGGGCGGCAATTTGGCTTTTGTACAAAATGGCGATTTAATCACCCTGCATGTTCAAGAACGATTATTACATTTGCACGTCCCGGAACAGGAATTGGCCATCAGAAAAAGCAACTTTGTCCCGATTGATTTGGGCTATTCCCGGGGGTATACCAAAATATTCATTGAACATGTATTACAACCAGATGAAGGAGCAGATTTCGATTATTTAAAAGGTTGCTCAGGGGCTGATGTGGTACGCGATTCTCATTGATAAATAACTACTAAAACATGAAATTAATCAGATTTGGTGAAGCCGGCAACGAAAAACCCGGCGTACTTGACCAACAAGGAAAAAGGAAAGACCTTTCCAGTATTTTTCCAGATTGGGATAGGAAGTTTTTCCAGCAGGGTGGCATAACAGCATTAGCAAAACAAAACTTGGATGCCTGCCCTGAAGTCCCCGAAGATGCTCGCTGGGGCGCATGCGTGGCGCGCCCGGGAAAGGTGATTTGTATCGGACTGAACTATTCGGATCATGCCGCCGAATCGGGAATGGCTATCCCCTCCGAACCTATTGTTTTTCAAAAAGGTGCCAATACGGTCGTCGGCCCTTATGATCCTATTCTCATTCCCCGGAAAAGTGAAAAGACCGACTGGGAGGTAGAATTAGGCATTGTGATTGGCAAAGACGCCCGTTACCTCGATGCCGTCGAAGATGCCAAAGACTATATCGCAGGCTATTGTATTTCTCACGATGTATCGGAAAGAGCCTTCCAACTGGAGCGGGGCGGTCAATGGACCAAGGGCAAATCCTGTGACAATTTCAACCCGCTCGGACCTTTTTTATCCACACCTGATGAGATCGCCGACGTACATCACCTGTCCATGTCATTGTGGGTAAACGGCATTCAAATGCAAAAAGGGAACAGCAATACCATGGTTTTCAATTGTTATTACATTGTCCATTATCTCTCCCAATTTATGACCCTCGAAGCAGGTGATGTGATTTCTACCGGAACACCTCCAGGTGTTGGATTGGGCATGAAACCACCGCAATACTTAAAGGAGGGCGATGTGGTGGAACTGGAAATTGAAGGATTGGGCCGGCAAAAGCAACTTTGCGTGAACGCATAAAATGAGATTTCAACAAAAAACGGCCATCGTAACCGGTGCCGGACAAGGTATCGGTTACGAAATCTGTAAGCAACTCGCACGGGAAGGCGCGCAGGTTTTACTGAACGACCTCGACCCGATTTTGGCCCAACAGGCGGCGCAAACCATTACCGAAGCTACCGGTGGCGTATGTTTACCCATGCCGGGCGACAGCAGTAATACAGTTTTTATTCAGCAAATGGTGGATATGGCGGTGGCGCAGTTTGGTTGTTTGGATATCGCCATTGCCAATGCGGGCATCACCTTATTCGGGGATTTTTTCACCTACACACCGGAAGCCTTTTCCAGGGTGATGCAGGTGAACCTGGGTGGCACCTTTTTTCTGGCGCAGGCAGCTGCCAATGTGATGAAAACGCAACTTTCGGGCGGCACGCTCCTGTTCACCTCCTCGGTAACGGGCCATCAGGCGCACAAAAACCTGGCGGCGTACAGTATGAGCAAGGCCGCTATCGAGATGCTGGCTAAAAATCTGGTGATCGAACTATCGGCTTTTAATATCAATGTGAATACCTTAGCTCCAGGGGCTACCATGACCGAAAGAACGCAGGAAGATACCGAATACAATGCTGTTTGGTCAAAACTCACTCCCCTTGGCCGTCCGGCAAGTGTGGCTGATATCTCCCATGCAGCACTTTTCCTGGTTTCTGGCCATGCACGACATATTACCGGACAAAGTTTGATCGTCGACGGCGGTTGGACCAGCGTAAGTCCCAATCCAGAATAACCTGACATTATCGTCAACATTTCAGCCCCCAGATTGGTGGGACTGCTTATTATTAATTACTAAACGATGCATAAACATTTCATTTTTCTTTGCTGCAGCCTGTGCTTATCGGCTGCTCTTTTTGCGCAAACCCAGCCACGTGTACTCGTATTCAGCAAAACCGCCGGATTCCGCCATACCTCCATAACGGTGGGCAAAGCAGCCCTCCAAAAGATGGGTACCGAAAAAGGCTTTGCCGTCGACACTACAGAAGACGCTACTGCTTTCACCGAAACTAATTTGAAACGCTATCAATGCGTTATCTGGCTTTCCACCACCGGCAATGTGCTCAATCCCATGCAGCAAAATGCATTCGAACGGTATATTCAGGCGGGCGGCGGCTACCTCGGTATCCACGCTGCATCCGACACAGAATACGATTGGCCCTGGTATGGCAAGCTGGTAGGCGGTTGGTTCAATGGCCACCCTTCGCAACCCAGCAATGTGCAGCAGGGCACCTTTCATATTGTGGACACCAAGCACGAACTGACCAATTTCCTGCCCGAGCCGTGGATTCGCAAAGATGAATTTTACGCTTACAAGCAAATAAATCCCGATATCAAAGTGTTGATCACGATTGATGAAAAATCGTACGTCGGGGGTACCATGGGCGATTATCACCCCATGTCGTGGTACCACGAGTATGATGGCGGCCGCGCTTTTTATACCAATATGGGGCACACCGACGAGACTTTTTCGGAGCCGCTGGTGCTTCAGCACTACTGGGCAGGGTTACAATGGGCAATGGGCGGCACAAAACCCAATAGTATCGATTTTTCCAAAGCCCATACCGCTGCATATCCGGAAGAAAACCGTTTTACCAAAGTAGTTTTGGACGAAAAACTGGACGAACCCATGGAAATGGCGCTTTTGCCGGGCAATAAAGTCCTTTTTATCCAGCGTAAAGGCGAGGTAAAACTCTTCGATCCGGCAGTTGGTAAAAGTCGCATCATCGCGACCATTCCGGTTAGCACCAAATACCTCCCCGACTCCACCGGCACCAGAGCGGAAGCAGAAGACGGACTGTTGGGTCTTACCATCGACCCCAATTTCGCCCAAAACCACTGGATTTACCTGTATTATTCACCCGCAGGCGACGACGCCAAAAACATCCTCACCCGGTATGAAATGCGCGGCGACGAACTGCTCACGGATTCTAAAAAAATATTACTCGACATCCCCACCCAGCGCGCCGAATGTTGTCACACTGGCGGTTCCCTCGCATGGGACGGAAAAGGAAATCTTTTTCTCTCCACTGGCGACAACAGCAGCCCGCGCGCCGATGGCTTTTCGCCTATTGATGAACGACCCGGCCGCGGCCCGTGGGATGCTCAAAAATCGTCGGCCAATACCAACGATTTGCGTGGAAAAATCATTCGTATTCATCCGGAAGCTAATGGTACTTATTCTATTCCACAAGGCAATCTTTTCCCCAAAGGGACCTCCCAAACCCGGCCGGAAATTTATACCATGGGCCACAGAAACCCATTCCGGATCGCCGTTGACAAAAAAACAGGCTATGTTTACTGGGGTGAAGTCGGCCCCGATGCCAGCAAAGCCGACGAAAAACGCGGCCCGGAAGGCCATGACGAAGTGGGGCAGGCACGGAAAGCCGGCAATTACGGCTGGCCTTATTTTGTGGCCGACAACAAACCGTACACCGATTATGATTACGCCACCAAAATTTCGGGTCCACTGTACAATCCCGAAAAGCCCATTAATGTGTCGTTCAATAATACCGGTATGACCGAATTGCCACCCGCACAAAAAGCGTTCATCTGGTACCCTTATGCCGAATCGAAAGAGTTCCCGCTCGTGGGCTCAGGCGGTCGTAATGCGATGGCCGGCGGTGTTTTTTACCGCGACGATTTTAACGGTGCGGCACGTCCGTGGCCCGCATATTATGATCAAAAACTCCTTATTTATGATTGGATGCGCGGTTGGATTATGGCGGTGTCCATGAACGAAGCTGGCGACTATGTGGCTATGGATCAAATCATGCCTTCCCACAAGTTTTCTAATCCAATGGATATGGAATTTGCAACAGACGGCGACCTTTATATGCTGGAATACGGCACGGGTTGGTTTCAGGGCAACGACGATGCCCGACTCATCCGCCTGGAATTCAACAGTGGCAACCGCAAACCTGATGTGAAAATTGCCGCTGATAAAACTGCTGGTTCCACGCCTTTAACAGTGCAATTGTCTGCCCCGGGTACCGTCGATTACGATGGCGACAACCTCATTTACGAATGGGTGGTAGTAAATAAAAACGGCGGCAAAAAGCAAACGTTTACCACAGAAAACGCCACATTAATCCTCAAAAAACCAGGCGTTTACACGGCTATATTAACGGCTACCGACGACAAAGGCCTGTCTGCATCATCATCCATGGAAATTGTGGCCGGCAACGAACTTCCGGTACTCGATTTTGACCTGGCCGGCAGCAACCAGACCTTCTTTTTCCCCGGACAAAAACTCAAATACGAAGTACGGGTATCGGACAAAGAAGATGGCTCGATTGCCAAAGGCACCATCGACCCATCGCAAGTGGCATTGAATATTGATTATCTGCCCGAAGGTTATGATAAAATCGCCATTGCACAGGGACACCGTTTTGCCGATGGCAATGCCCGTTTCTCGGCTGCTCAAAAAATTATGGACAAAACCGATTGTAAAGCATGCCACAAACCTGCCGAAAAATCAATTGGTCCGAGT
>JBILHQ010000274.1:0-7008 GCA_044350415.1 Saprospiraceae bacterium
GTCGTCTCATGCTGATGCTGGACGTAAAAAAACCAAAAAGAAATGGTGCCGAACATAACGATGATCGGAAAATGAACCAGTAGAAACGCACGCCATCCCAGGAAAAAAATGATGCTGGAATGGATAACCAACAAAAAAATATTATTTCTCCAAAGTGCGCGGTTGGCAATTTCCCAGCCTTTTTGCCGGATCATTGGTATACGATTATTGAAGAAAATATATACTATTGGCGCAATTCCAAACAATACCGGGGCGCTGCGGAAAATCATATATTGCAGCTTTTTGAACCTGCTTAAAGCAGTAAACTCCTTGACCGTCAATGTATTGATATCGCCAATATCGCGGTGCTCCCACAAAACACCATTATGCCCGTGGTGAAAATTATGGCTTTTAGCCCAGTACTTATAAGGAATAAAGGTCAAAAAGCTACTCACCGATCCAATAATGTCATTCGCTACTCTGGAGGAGGTAAACGACTGGTGCCCGCAATCGTGCTGGATAATAAAAATACGGGCCAGGAAAAACGCATTGACTAACGCCAGTAAAAAGGTGAGCACAAACGAGACTGGCAACAATAGGTACATTAACGTCCAAATCCCGAAAAAAGGAAGGAATGTGGTCAATATCTGACCAACTGCTTTCCGGGTGTCGGGCAATTGGTATTGCTTGACGATGGCCGGAAGATCTTTGTAAATACTTTGATTAAAGTGTTGCATTACGAAGTTGAAGTGTACAATTTTGATACATTATTTCCCCAATCGTCCAAATTCCTTGCCCAAATTCGGGAATAACAGTGATTTTTACCAAACAGATGCAATAATACTATTGTTTTGGATAGGGAGCGTGTTAATAATTAGTTTACAATTTTAACCGAAAAAAACGGGGCCTGCACAGCCGTGGTTCTTTCGGGATATCATTCCAAAAATCGAAGGAATTCACGTTGTAAGCAATGAGCAATTCACCGGGTTTGGAAAGATGCGGAAACCCCTTGGCATTATAAGAAAAGTAATCAAAATCAGCCTCCCATTCTGTACAATGCCAGACTTTTCGAACAGGAAAATAAGGACCGGCCGGGTCTTTAGCAACCTGTACGGCTACATCATTGTCCATGCCGGCAAACTGGTGTGCCAGCACAAAGCGTCCATCGGGCATCGGGCTAAGACTCATTTCACTGGACACCATGCGCGTAACAGGTTTAGTTTTCAGGTAATCCGTGGTCCATTCGGTACCATTGGCGAATTCCCATTTTCCAAATTGTTCGAATTCTTTCGGTTTTACCCGCGCCAATACCAGACCGTCATTGACGCCACCTTTGCCCATTATATAAATATAGCCGTCGGGTTTGGGAGCGCCGGCCCAGGTGGTATTCACCAAGACGCCACTGCCCATGGTCGCTTTATTCCAGTTTTCGAGGGGAAAATAAAAAGGGGTCTCTAATTGGCGCTGCTCTTTAAAAGGAGGTTTGCTGCCCTTTGGAATGGCTATAATATTGACACCGGTTTGGTCAAATTCAAAAAAAGAGCCAGGTATAACCGTGTCCTTTACCGGGTATGCAAAAATGTACAAGGTGCTGTCCATTTCCACATTCAGGAAGCCGTCGCCCATCCAGTAGTATTCGCCCGGTCGGGTATGCGGCGTATTAGGCGTAAAAAGCGATGTTGGTTGACCTTTTGCATCTTTGTTGATAAAAAAATGGAATTTGGAAGAATCCGGTTCGCTGCCGTCGAGATAGGCCACACAATTGTGCACCATCGAAAAATCTTTCCGTCGGATCGTTTGGCCAATACTGTCGGCTACCACCGAATCGCTGAAAACGAAAAGGGTTTTGGTCTTTTCGGTTGCAGGCAGGTATTCGGCACCGTCCATTGGTATGGCGAAGATGCCGTCGCCACCAAACCAGCCGGTGTTGCGGGTCAGGAGTTTGTCCCAATCGGCTGCGGCAGTGACTTTGTCTATTTGTCCGGCAGCGACTGTTCGTTGAACGGCCATAGGTCCTGATTTCGGACTACATCCGGCCAATGATAAAAGGGTTATTACGCACAAACCCTTGAATAGCAAAACTTTAGATGTGGATAGTTTCATATCATTATTTCTTTTCGGGTAAAAGTAATGCGATTTTGAATAAATTTGGTATGTTTGCACATACTAAATTTCACCGGCGGTTTTCTCCGTGTGTTTCAATGCTTGTTCTATGTCAAAAAAGATTAATTCCATCTTTTGGGTATGCTTGTTTTTATTCCTTGGGGGTGATATTAAGGCTGCCATTACCCTGCCCAAACTTTTCGCTGATCATGCTGTATTGCAGCGCGATGTTGCGGTGCCGGTTTGGGGTTGGGCATCGCCAGGAGAAGAAGTGAAGGTGAGTATTGCTGGCCAATCGCTGAAAACCAAGGCTGGAAAGGACGGCAATTGGCAACTGCGACTGGCAGCGCATGCTGCCGGCGGCCCCTTTGACATGACTATTGCCGGGAAAGACACGATCGTGCTGCATGATATTTTATTCGGTGAAGTGTGGCTGTGTACTGGTCAGTCGAATATGCAGTGGACCCTGAAAGATTTTGGAATCAAAGCCGACTCCTTGCAGGATAATGCGGCGGATATCCGCCTGTTCAGTATTTTTTTTGATCTTGATTATTTGCCCAAAAAAGACGTGAAAGTGGGCTGGTGGCAGACGGCTTCGGTGGAGACTGTGGGTGGGTTTTCGGCAACGGCTTATCTGTTTGGCAGGTATTTGCACGCGCAGTTAAAAGTGCCGGTTGGATTGATCAGCAGCAATTTGGGTGCGACGTCTATTGAAACCTGGATGAGTGCCGGGGCGCTGAAACCATTTCCGCAATTCCAGGAAATTATTCGGCAAAACGAAGCCTCCGGAAAGAATTTTGACCAATTAAATGCCAGTCTGAAGGTATTCCGGGAAAAATGGGATGCTGATTATTATTTCAAAAATGATCCGGGTATTGCGCAACACTGGCAGGACTCCACCACTGATATTTCCGACTGGAAAGACATCGACATGCCTAACCTGTGGGAAGATGCCGGACTAAAGGACTACGATGGTTCGGTGTGGTTTCGGAAGGAATTTGATCTGCCCAAAGACTTTAAAGGCGATACTTTTAATATTGCCCTCAACCAGATCGACGATTACGATATTGCATGGGTCAATGGCGTGAAAATTGGAGAGGGTTTTGGCTGTCGCAACTGGCGGAATTACTTTTTTCCTGCCAATATATTAAAACCGACAGGTAATGTGCTGGTCGTACGGGTATTCGATACAGGCGGCAAAGGCGGTATGTACACCAATGCGTTCTGGGGCAATGCTATTCTCAACGGAAAGTGGAAATACAAACCGGGTGTAAAGATCGACGCAGCCAACTTCCCCAAACCCGAAATCGCCAACGGCAGTTTCTTTACCCATCCAACCCTGCTCTACAACGCCAATATTGCTTCACTCCAGCCGTATGCGATCAAAGGCGCCATTTGGTACCAGGGCGAATCCAATGTCGCTCATGCTGAGGAATATGCCAGTCTTTTGCCTGCCATGATTAAAGACTGGCGGCAACATTGGGGGCAGGGCGATTTTCCATTTCTGGTGGTGCAGTTGGCCAATTATTACCCGGAGCAAGCACAGCCCAACGAGAGTGAATGGGCGGAGTTGCGGGCCTCTCAAATGGCAGCACTCACCTTGCCTAATACCGCCATCGCTGCAGCCATTGATATTGGCGAAGCCGATAATATTCACCCCAGGAACAAACAAGATCTGGCGATCCGGCTTGGACTGGCCGCCAGAAAAGTCGCTTATGGAGAAAATATAGTTGGTTCAGGGCCTGTTTTTCAATCAGTTACCAATGAAGGGAATAAAATGCGGGTAACTTTTTCGTCGATCGGCGGTGGCTTGGTATCCAAAGACAAATACGGTTTTTTACATGGTTTTGCGGTGGCTGGTGCCGATAAAAAATACCATTGGGCGATGGCGTATCTGGAAGGGAATACGGTCGTGGTTTTTTCGCCGGAGGTGCAACAGCCGGTTACTATCCGGTATGCCTGGGCTGATAATCCCGGGAAATTGGATTTGTACAATACGGAGGGTTTGCCAGCGTTACCTTTCCGCACGGATAACTGGCCGTTTTCGACAGCAGGTAAAGTGTTTTTGTATGAGGAGAATGGGTTTTAGAAAATAGTATTTTATGCCTTTCCATATATTTAGATTCTTCATCAACATCCTGATCGAAAGCTATGTCCTTTCGGTCTTGCTTTTCTGGGGTGTTAAAAACTATTTTCCACCGTTTTTAAATCGACAGGCGTCCATGATCAGGATATTTACCTTGATCGGTTTGGTCCTGAGCATACTGGCATTGGGGGATGAAGGGAATGATTATTTGTTGGTGCCGACTAATAATTACCAGATACATTGGCGGGCAGCTCCGTATTGGCATTTATTCCGGCAAATTGCGATTGGGGTATTTCTTCTTTCAATTGGGTCTTTTATTTATGCCAAACGCTCCCAAAGGGTTAGTTGGATGGTCATAGGGATGGTCCTTTTATGGCTGCCATCGTTCGCACATGCTATTGAAAGTTGGCTGACCATCAATTATGATGAAGTACTCCTGCCATTAAGGTACCATCCTTTATCTTTTTCAGGGATGACCTGGTGGATTTGCTGGCTGTTGGTAGCAGTGATTTTAGGTATTGCGTTTTTTGGAGGGAGGAAGGCGTGATCTACAACCGCACCACTTTCTCCGAAAACACTTTTCCGCCATTGCCATCTTTCCCTACCACTGTGTAAATCCCCGATCCCAATGCATCCATATCCAATAAAGCCTGGTTTCCTGCAAAAACAAGATTTCTGGACATCACCAGTCGGCCGTCAACAGCATATACTTCCACGGGCAT
Organism: Saprospiraceae bacterium; assembly: GCA_044350415.1. Classification (GTDB taxonomy): domain Bacteria; phylum Bacteroidota; class Bacteroidia; order Chitinophagales; family Saprospiraceae; genus M3007. The sequence goes on from JBILHQ010000274.1 coordinate 4,891, forward strand.
GATGCCATTGTATTCCATTTCTAATTGGACCACACAAGTGGTGGGATTGGGGAATATCTGAAACGCATAAGTGCTGTCGGGAAGGGTGGATGGGGTAAAATATTGTTCCGCAAATTGTAATGCATTTACCCCGATTTCCATACCGATCAAACGGCCGGGTATATCGTCCATAGGTGGATGGATGCCGCCGTAAATGCGGGAGAGGCTGCATTGGTCGGATGCATCGCGGTAGGTGGCCCATTGCAGGGTAATATCGACACTCGGGCCGTCCTCAAACACGAGGTATTCGTTTTTGGTACAGTGAAATTCTCCTAAACCGTTTGGAAAATATTCATCGCCGGTCAGAGCGGTCAAGAGTTCGGCAGCTGCCCGGCTATACGTGGAATGGCCGGAAATATACCCTGCAAATGGCGGTGTCACGAAGGTAGGCCGCTGGTAGGGCCACCATTCTTTGGCCCTGATCCAACCCACACCTGCCACATCACTTTTCGGATTGGCGATGAATGTTGGCCCTTTCCAGGATTTCAGTTTTATCTGGCCAATATATTGTCCGGTAAGGCCCTGAAGGGTGTCGCCCGCCTGAATAATTTCGATATAACCAGGAATCAACGGCAATCCGCCCGGGTGAAAATGTGGCAAATTGGGGTCGGAACTTTGTCCCAATTCAGCCATTCCCCGGATAGCAGACACAGGCCGCACACTATCGTACCAGCCCTTGATACTCCAGGCAGTAATGGCCGCATCGTGCATGGCACCTCCCAGCGCGAAATATGCCTTAACATCCCATTCCAGGTTCTCACAAACGGGGCCCGCACCGCGAATACGCCGGGCTGACCCTGGCTGATCATTCACATAATTGAGTATCTCAAACCAATGGCCGGGAGGGGTGACTGATTTGGGGCCATCAGCCCAAAATTCGGCTAATACCCGGGTGTAATCACCGCGCGGCACTACTTGCGGGACGTATGGCATACCCGTTTTGGGATTCACGCCACGACCGGTTCCCGGGTCGCCACCTTCCGTTAAATCATAAAAATCGCGCAAACCGGGAATATCCGTTGGGTAAGCCAGGTTGTTGCCAATCGAAGCCGGTGAAATATCGAGCATCGCACCATCAGCGGGGTCGAGCAGGGAACCCCAGATTGACACGAGGGCGTAATTCCATTGGTATTCCTCCGAGAGTCCGCCAACGGCTGTTGTGTCGAGTAATGCCGGCGGACCAGGATCGTGGTATACCGTGAAATTATTGCCATCCCTTTGTCTGGTAACGGCATCCTCCGGTTTTAAGGAAAAAGGGGATACATTCCCCCATTCCGGACTTAAGAATTTGGGTATTGCATTGGAGGTAATATTGCCGCTTTGGTCGATAAACTGCGCAAATTGCAGCGGTTGCCACCGATTCAGGTCGAGAATGGAGGTGTTGCCAGGAGCCTCCACGGGAAGCGGCGGATTGACGGGCTTGTAGTACAAATTGGCATATGCATTGGCCTCATTGGAGCCGTCCTGCAGCCCGTAGTCAATTACAGATTGAGCGATATAATTGCCCATTTCCGCCGCACCACATTTATAATTGGTCGAGCGATTGCGTCTGTCGTAGCCCAGTGAATCCATTAAAGCGTCGATTGCAGGGAATAATTGGGCAACGCCGGGCGATGTGGAAAAACGGTGTTTTAAAATACGGTACACCGCAAAACTAATCGCTTCCTGCTGCGCAGCGTGTGCATCTGCCGGTGGAGGAATCCGGTGATAAGGGCAATGGAATCCGTTTACTGTTTTGCCCAACAAATAGGTGTCGGCATTCGGATTGTACACCGCCCAGGCGTCGTACATGGCCAGGGAAGTATGGAACAGGTTGCGGGCATGGACCGTCGGCCGGGCCAAATCCCCACTGATGGCATCGAGGATTTTTTCATTCCACAGGCGGGCTATAGAATGTTGTGCCGGGAGGGCAGCGGTCAAAAAAACAAATGTTGTACAATAGATTATACGTAAGTGTTTCATCATTTTTTTATTTCCAGATACTTTTCAATTGCCAGGCACTGGCCTTCGTCAATCGCACCTTCCCGCCAGTGGCGTAAATTTTGACCTGGTTAAAATTCTCCGTTGGAAAGAACAATT
>JBILHQ010000275.1:0-7002 GCA_044350415.1 Saprospiraceae bacterium
ACTGGCTCGCCGTTGATTTTATGGAGCATCAATGGGATGTTAAACGCTTAGTGAAACAGATTTTGATGTCGGCCACGTATTGTCAGTCTTCAGCGGTCACTGAAAAACACCTCCGGATTGACCCCGACAATGTGTACCTCGCACGGTCGCCCCGTCTGCGGTTCAAAGCAGAATTTATCAGGGATATGGTCCTTGAAACCAGTCAACTTTTGGTCAAAGATATTGGTGGCCCAAGCGTGAAACCGTATCAACCCAAAGGATTGTGGGAGGTCGCGAGTTCGGGAAGGGGCGCATTAAAGACTTATGAACAGGATAAAGACAGTTCGTTGTATCGCCGGGGCATTTATACGTTCATCAAATTGACATTGCCACCACCATCCATGATCATGTTTGATGCCAGCAACCGCGATCAATGCGAGGTCAAACGATCCAGAACCAATACACCTTTACAGGCATTGGTGATGATGAATGACCCGACTGTTTTGGAGGCCTCCCGTGCATTCGCGCAATACCTGTTATCGACTAACAAACCTGCGGATGATAAAATTGCGCGTGCTTTCCGCACGATCATTTGCCGGAAAGCATCGGCTAAAGAAATGACGATCCTGAAGGATTATTACGCCGAACAACTACAGTTGCTCCGGGAAAAGAAATTGGATGCCCTCAAAACCCTCGCTGTTGGCGATTCCCCGGTCGATAAAAGATTGGACCCCGCCGAATCGGCAGCTTTGATGAAAGTCATCAGCACTATTTATAACATGGAAGAAGCCATCACCAAATCTTAGACTTATGCAAAAAGAAATATTTGAACATGGTTTGAATATGAACCGCAGGAAGTTTTTATCCAAGCTCAGTATTGGGCTTGGCAGCGCCGCTTTAGGTTCGTTGATGATTCCCGATCTGTTCTCTGGAGGAGAGGAGGAAATACTGATGGCTGGGTTGCCTCACTTTGCACCCAAAGCCAAACGCGTTATTTATTTGTTCCAGAATGGTGCACCCTCACAATTAGACTTATTCGATTATAAGCCTAAACTGCGGGAAATGCACGGACAGGACCTCCCGGAATCCATCCGGATGGGCCAAAGACTCACCGGAATGACGGCCAACCAGAAATCATTCCCATTAGCCAGTTCCAGGTTTGGTTTTAACCAATACGGGGAACACGGTGCCTGGCTCAGTGAATTACTCCCCTATACGTCCAAAATGGCCGATGATATCTGTTTCATCAGGAGTATGCACACTGAAGCGATTAACCACGACCCGGCTTTGACCTTTTTCCAAACAGGCGCTCAGGTAGGGAATCGTCCCAGTATGGGCTCCTGGCTCAGCTATGGCCTGGGTAGTGAAAATAAAAACTTACCCGCATTCTGTGTCTTGCTTTCCAAAGGAAAAGGAAACGGACAGGGTGTTTATTCAAAGCTATGGACCAACGGCTTTTTGGATTCTGTGCACCAGGGCGTTCAGTTCAGCAAAGGTGAAAATCCGGTGCTTTACCTCAGTAATCCTGAAGGCATAGATAAAACGGACCGCAGAAATATGCTGGATCGCTTAGCCAGTTTGAATGAAGAAAGTTACAAAAACTTTGGCGATCCCGAAATCAATGCCAAAGTACAGCAATATGAGATGGCCTTCAGGATGCAAACTGCTGTTCCCGAAGTAACAGATATCAGTAAAGAACCTGAAAGTATTATTAAATTGTACGGCCCTGACTGCCTGGTTCCAGGTACCTACGCCGCCAATTGCCTGCTGGCCCGAAAACTTTCGGAAGGCGGGGTTCGGTTTGTACAACTCTACCACCAGGGATGGGACGCACACGATAATCTTCCCGGACAGATTGTCGGCCAATGCAAAGACACGGATCAGGCTTCTGCCGCTTTGCTTACCGATTTAAAACAACGTGGGCTTTTGGACGAAACGCTGGTCATTTGGGGCGGTGAATTTGGCAGAACCAACTACTGTCAGGGTACGCTCACGCCCGACAATTACGGTAGGGACCACCACCCGCGCAGTTTCACGATTTGGATGGCTGGCGGCGGTATTAAACCCGGTGTATATGGCGAAACAGATGAATTTGGATACAACATCAAATCAAATCCGGTGCATGTGAATGATTTTCATGCCACTGCTTTGCACCTCATGGGGTTGGACCACGAAAAATTAGTTTATAAACACCTCGGCAGACGCTATCGGTTGACTGATGTAGCGGGCAAAGTGGTAAAAGGAATCATTTCTTAAATCCGTAACTATGCGTAGAAGGGATTTTATCAAAAATATAGCATTAGGTGGTGTCGGTGCCTTATATGTTCCGCAAATACTGGCACAAAATGACATCATTCTGGGACACAACAACAAACGATACCGCATCAATACCCGATGGAGCCAGGCTGATGTCGCCCGGAATCCTGTCAATGATTGTCACGAAATGGTGCAGGATCAAAAGGGACGAATATTACTACTAACGAACGAAACAAAAAACAATGTCCTGATTTATGACAAAAATGGCAAACTCCTGGATACTTGGGGGACAACATATCCGGGAGCGCACGGGTTCACGCTGTTCAATGAAAATGGAACAGATACGTTGTTTATCTGCGATAATACTCGCCACCAGGTGATTAAAACCACGATCGACGGTAAAGTCCTGATGACATTGGATTATCCCAAAGAAACTGGCTTGTATGATAAACCGGAAGAATATATTCCAACCGAAACCGCCATAGCGCCCAACGGGGATATTTATGTGGCAGATGGGTATGGCAAGGACAACATTATCCAATATGATCATTCGGGTAAGTATATCCGGCATTTCGGCGGTCGGGGAAATGGCGATGAACACTTGCTGAATGCCCATGGCGTTTGTGTGGATTTGCGCGATAAGGCCCATCCGTGCCTGATTGTTTGTTCCCGCCAACAAAATGCTTACAAGCGATATGACATGGAAGGGAAATACCTGTCAACGATTCCTTTGCCGGGCGCGTGGGTGTGCCGCCCGGTTATCAAAGGCGATTATTTGTATACCGCAGTTTTGCAATCCAACAGCCGACAATGGATGCAGTCAGGTTTTGTCAGTATTTTAGATAAAAATAACAAGGTTGTCTCCAATTTGGCGGGCTCTGAACCCACCTATACCAGTGCAGCACCTGATGAAATGTACCAGACGATCAAAGCTTTTCAATACCCCCATGATGTTTGTATTGATGACGAAGAGAATATGTATGTCGCGCAATGGAATTCGGGTAAAACCTATCCTTACAAATTAGAACCTATCGTATGAGGTATTTATGGATATTAACCATTTTTGGCTTTTTTAGTGCAAAAAGTCAGGATGTTTTTCAATTAGCCCCGCCTTTGATGGTCTTTCCATCGGTGTTTTTTGAAAAAGAGGCTACGGTACTGCTGTGTTTTGCACAGCCGGGCACCCATATCCATTTTACCTCCAACGGGCAGGACCCGACAGAGAAAGACCAGGTTTACCAAAGGCCTGTTGTGATAAAAAAAGATGTGGTCACGCTAAAGGCAAAAGTGTTTGGCAGTGGATTTTTACCCTCGGAGGTCGTGGCGGCCACTTTTTACAAGCAAGGTTTAAAGATCAGGAAAATAGAGGCTTCGGTACCGCATAAGCAGTACCAGGGCTCTGGCAACGCGACACTGATGGATGGGAAAGGTGGTATTGTGGGGCACGGCAGTAAGACCTGGATGGGCTTTCAACAAGATACGGTTGTTTTTCAGGTGACATTAGCCAAACCGCAAAAAGTAAAATATTTGTTGCTGGATGTGCTTCAAAACCAGGGGGCGTGGATTTTTATGCCTCAAAAAGTAGAAGTTTTTTATCAAAAAAAGAGTACTGCCGGGTGGGCATCTCTGACCACTAAAATATTAGATGCCACTACCAAAGTAGATGATGCCGGTTGTCAGGCGATTATTATGGACCTTGACAAAACAATAAAAATATCACAAATCGTCGTGAAGGTTTATCCATTAGCACACATTCCCGATTGGCACCCAGGTAAAGGATCGCCTTCCTGGTTATTTATAGACGAGATAAAACTGTATTAAATGGCAAGGATTCGTTGGAGCAGTATTTTATATAACACTTGTTTTGGTTTAAACTGCCTGCTGCTGTTTCTGGCGGTTTTCGGAGCAAAAATGGAGGTGCCGTCACTGCTGCAGGTGGCAGGGCGAATGCACCCGCTGACGCTGCATTTTCCCATAGTGCTGTTGCTGCTGGCTGTAGTTTGGGTATTGGCAGTCAAAGCAAAAGAGAATCCCTTGTACCGGTCAACAGGCGATGCGCTCCTGCTGACCGCCGCGCTCAGTGCCGCAGTAGCCGCATTAATGGGCCTGTTCTTGTCTAAAGAGGGCGGATACAATGAAGAAACCATTCTTTGGCACCAATGGAGTGGGGTAGCCGTCTCGGTAATTGCATGGGGCTGGTATGCTTTTCGGGAGACTATTCGCAATAGTAAAATGGGTTCGCGGCTCCTGGCAATGGGCAGTGCGGCGGGAATAGTGCTGGCAGGCCATCAAGGTGCGACGATCACGCATGGCGAAAATTACCTGTTTGCACCAGTGGCATCTGAAGAACAGAAGCCTAAAGTGTTGTTGGAAGATGCCCGTGTATTTGAAGATTTGGTGCGCCCAATTCTGAAAGAAAAATGTATGAATTGCCACAATACCGCCAAATCAAAAGGCGATTTGATAATGGAAACGGAAGCACTGCTCCTCAAAGGCGGTAAAAATGGCAAACTTTGGGACAGTACCGCGGTGCAGTTTGGTTTGTTGATGCACCGCGTTCATTTGCCCTTGGGCGAAAAAGAACACATGCCACCGAATGGCAAACCTCAACTGACCGACCAGGAAATGAAAATACTTTATCTCTGGATAAAAAGCGGCGCCAATTTTACCCAAAAGATAGCAGAACTCAGCGAAACAGATACTTTGAAAATGCTGTCGGCTGATCTTTTCAAATCAGTGGAAACGGATAATTACACCTTCCCCGCAGCTGATGAAAATACGGTCAAAAAACTGAATAATGACTATCGGGCGGTGTATCCACTGGCCATGAAATCGCCTGCATTGGGGGTGGAATTTTTTGGTATTTCGGCCTTTAAACCCGAATATCTGAAGGAATTATCGGTCGTAAAAGAACAAGTGGTCAGTTTGAATCTTAATAAAATGCCGGTAAAAGATGAAGACCTGAAATCTATCGCCATTTTGACTAACCTCCGCAAACTTAATCTTTCTTTTACCCAGATAACCGGATCAACCTTAGGGGAATTAAAAAATTTGAAATTGCTGCGCAAATTATCGCTTTCCGGGACGGGGGTAAAAGTGGCTGACTTAGCGGTACTAAGTGCACTGCCCGATTTGTCGGCATTGTATCTATGGAACACCGGGGTAAATGACCAGGATTTTACCGTTTTACAAAAAAGCCTGCCTCATGTGCGCATCGAAGCTGGTTTCAAAGGTGATTCAGTAGTGGCCAAACTGAATGCGGCGGTTATCGAAGGCGACGAGCAGTTATTTACCACCTCCACCAAAGTAAAATTGAAAAATTACGTCAATGGTGCTGTCGTACGGTATACTTTGGACGGTTCTGTTCCGGATAGCCTGACTTCTTTTGTAAGTAACGGGGATAGTATTGTGATCGACAAGCCCTGTTTATTGACCACAAAAACTTTTTTGCCAGGCTGGATCAGCAGCGATGTATCTACACGGAGTTTTTATAAAGTCGGCTTCAGTCCCGACTCGGTGGTGCTCGCCATCCCGCCTAATCCGCAATACAGAGGCGAAGGCCCCCGAACGCTGGCGAATAAAAAAATTGGCGATACCGATTTCAGAAGCAATAAATGGCTGGGGTTCAAAGATGAGTATTTGGAATCCTTTATGTTTTTCAACCAGCCGGTAGAATTGTCATCGGTTACGCTGAGTACAGTTATCGATATTGGAAGTTATATCATGCCGGCACAACAAGTGGAAGTATGGGGCGGTACCAGTAAAACGAACCTGGTGTTACTCAAAAAGCTTAACCCGGAACAGCCCAAAGGATTCGGTCCTCTTCCTTACAGAACCGGGTTTAACTGCACTTTCCCCACTCAAAAAATCAGTATATTAAAAATTGTGGCCAAACCCGTTTCCAAACTTCCTGATTGGCATCCCGGCAAGGGCCAACCGGGGTGGGTATTTGTAGATGAGGTGTTCCTGAATTAATGTTCAATTTTCAACTTCCAATTCTGAATGCTCAAAAGTGGATGATCGTGGAAGGATGTCCAATTCTTTTTTATGGCAGGTTATAAATGCTTTATGAAACTAAAAATCAAAACCCACACGGTCACTGAGCCTGTCGAAGTGAAGAGGCTGTTTACCCCTTTTTTAATCTTCTTGTTAGGTTGTGTTTTAAGTACACAGGCTGCTGTGGCGCAGTCGTATGAAAGAAAGGTGATTGCCTATTATTCAGGAAGTCTGGAAGATCTCGACCGGTATGATGCAACCAAAATCACGCATATCATTTATTGTTTTGGACATTTATCGGGCAATCAAATCAAGATCGGCAGCAGCCGGGACACATTGATGGTTCAAAAAATGGTGGGACTCAAAACCCGGAACCCAAGCCTGAAAGTCCTGTTGTCGCTGGGTGGTTGGGGCGGTTGCGCACCCTGCTCCGATGTGTTTAATAGTGTGAAGGGCCGGAAAGATTTTGCTCTCTCGGTCAAATCCCTCAACGCGTATCTCGGCGCTGATGGCATTGATCTCGATTGGGAATATCCCACTATTCCTGGGTATCCTGAGCACACCTACAGACCCGAAGATAAAGCTAATTTTACGGCCTTATTGACCGAATTGCGCAGTATATTAGGCAAAGATCAAATAATTTCCTTTGCCGCAGGCGGTTTTGATCAATATATTGACGAATCGGTAGATTGGGATGCTGTAATGAAAGTGGCAGATTTTGTCAACCTGATGACCTACGACCTGGTGAGTGGCTATGCCACAACAACCGGC
>JBILHQ010000079.1:0-23472 GCA_044350415.1 Saprospiraceae bacterium
AATAATTGGCGAAATTGACCCTGAGAAGTAGCATCAAATTGAAAAATTTAAAAAATTGTTTTTCGTTGGCTGGCGAAAGGGACGAAGGAACGCCGTGCCGGCGACTCTATGGACAGACACTAACTAACCGGCAATCCATCTTCTTCCCACGCCGTAATGCCACCATCGACCATAGCGACATCTTCGAAACCGAAATGGGACAAAATTTTAGCGGCCTCCTGTCCTTTCACACCTACCCGGGAAAAAAAAACTACTTTCCGGTTGGCAGGCAGTTCCGAAACCCGTTGCTCTAATTCTTCCAACGGAATTTTCCGTAAGGATTTAAGATTAATAGCCTTTTTTTCTATTTCGGATGTGGTTCTTACATCCACTAAAATACCGCCCATCATGTAGGCGGCATAAGCTTCCCGGGGAGAAATTACGTCAAAGTGTTTGTTTGTCATATTTGTCAGCGTATATTTCGAAAAATTATTGTTTGTTTTTATGGTGCAAATATAATTATTGTTTGCTTATTTGCTTATTTAATACGATTATTATTTTGATTTGATTTGCATTTTGTAATGAATATTCGTTTTTTTGGGTGATGGGCGAATTATTTTGGTGTTGAACCCTTTGACGCCAAACAAGGTTTTGAAATTGAAAAAGGAATTTTGGCTACTTTTGTGCTTGAAATTTTATCCTAACTAAATTTTAACATGCAAAAAGTATTTATTGTGTCTGCTGTCCGAACACCAATTGGCAGTTTTGGCGGTGTATTATCTGGAATTGGCGCTACCCATTTGGGGGCGACAGCGATTAAAGGCGCACTTGAAAAAGCAGGGGTAAGCCCCGAACAAGTGGATGAAGTAATTATGGGCAATGTCGTCAGTGCCAATCTTGGTCAGGCTCCTGCGCGCCAGGCAGCTATTTTTGCGGGCCTGCCTGCTACCGTTCCCTGCACCACCGTTAATAAAGTTTGCGCATCGGGCATCAAAGCCATCACCATCGGCGCGCAAAGCATTATGCTCGGTATCAATGATATTGTAGTGGCAGGTGGCATGGAGAATATGTCTCAAATACCTTTTTATCTGCCGAATGCGCGGTACGGGTATAAATTTGGTAACGGCGAAATTATCGACGGTATTGGCAAAGATGGCCTTACTGATGTGTACAACCAAAAAGCAATGGGGGTATGTGCCGATCAGACCGCTGTGAAATATAGTATTACCAGGGAAGCACAGGATGCATTTGCCATCGATTCCTACCATCGCGCAGCAGCGGCTACCGCATCTACCGCATTTGCTGCAGAAATTATTCCGGTGACTATTCCCCAGCGCAAAGGAGACCCTGTGCTGGTAATGGAAGATGAAGAATTTAAAAAAGTATTTTTTGATAAAATACCAGGACTTCGCCCTGCTTTTACGCCAGATGGCACGGTAACTGCGGCGAATGCCAGTACTATTAATGATGGTGCGTCTGCTGTTATTCTCGCCAGCGAAGCCGCTGTAAAACGGTACGGTTTAACCCCATTGGCACTTATTCGTGGTTTTGCCGATGCAGAACAGGAACCGGAATGGTTTACCACAACACCTACTATTGCGGCACCTAAAGCTTTGAAAATGGCGGGCGTTGAACTTAGCGATATTGATTATTTTGAAATCAACGAAGCTTTTGCAGTAGTTGTACTCGCTTTCGAGCAAGTAATGGGCGTTTCACACGAAAAAATGAATGTATTTGGCGGTGCTGTTTCCATTGGTCACCCATTGGGTGCTTCCGGTGCGCGGATCGTCACCACGCTCAATAATGTACTTCACCAGAAAAACGGCACCCTCGGACTTGCGGCTATTTGTAACGGCGGCGGCGGCGCCACTGCCCTGGTCATAGAAAAAATTTAGTGGTGAGTGGTGAGTGGTGAGTTAAAACTTCGGTACACGCTAAATAACTCACCACTCACCACTAAACACTTATTTCACCATATTTGCTCCAAATACTTTCCCCCCTCCGATGAGTTGGACGCGGTAAGCACCTGCTGGCAAGTCAGCAACCTGGAGGCGGTATACCCATTCTCCGGATGGTTTTTCTACCTGAATACTGCGAACAACTGCACCATTAGCAGCCATTATTTCCAGTATCGCTTTTCCTGACCACTCGCTATTCAGCGTGATTACAGCTGATTCAACTACTGGATTAGGCGCTATTTGAAGTGGCAAAACGGTGAATTCAGGTTGGAATATACCTGTAGTTCCCCATTCATAAGCACCTACATCCGGAGGACCAATGCGCAAAGTGCCTTCCAGGTCTTTCAATGGTGCACCTGCAGCAATACCACCATCAACGGCAGCGGTGCCGGCTAATAAGTGATAATCCACATCGCTTGGATTAACAAACGTGTTGGTTGTTCCGTTCAAGTCTTTTGCAGCAGTCAAAGCAGCAGTCAGTGTGGCATCGGAACTTTGATTGCTGCCTAATGACGTTACTTCTGGTGCACCAGCTTCAATGGTATAATTCTCACCTTCCGGGTTTTGGATGAGGCAGTTTTGGAGAATCAATACTGCGTTACTGGTATCATCTTCCCATTGCGCAAGACCTGCGCCGATTGGTGCAACATTATCGGCAACGGTACAGTTCACCATTTTCACCGTATTGGTGACGCCTTCAGAAGCATTGTTGAGCAATGCACCACCTGCGTTACCAGCGCTCAGATTCAGGTTCCGGGCAAAAAGAGAATTTTCAAATGTTGAATTGGTGTTGGCAATATTAACCGCGCCACCCTGTGTAAAACAAAGATTGTCGGTAAAAACAGTGTTCACCACCACCAGGGCACTGTCGCCTGCTATATAAAGCGCGCCACCGGTATCCGCAGAGTTAGCAGAAAATACAGAGTTGTTGATGCTGGCATGGATATTCGGATTCTTGTAAATACACCCGCCATTTGTTTCAGCACCATTGTCGGTAAAGAGACAGCCCTCTACTCTTAAACGGGTAGTATCGTTTTGGGTGAAAATAGCACCGCCGAACATCGCTGTATTGCTGGTGAATTCACAATCTTTGTACAACACATCGGCTTTAAAGCCATTGCTGCAGGCACCGCCACCGTTTGTTGCTACATTACCTTTAAACAGACAATTGTCGTATGTCCCGTTACAACCGATGCCGTAATTCGCTACAGCAGCAGCATAATTGGTTGTATTTCCCTCAAAATGAGAGTTAGAGATAATAAATACAGTGGTATCACCATTGTAAATAGCCGGTGCAGAACTTGGTGCATTATTGTTGGTAAAATCACAACTGTCAATATTGAAGGTGGAGTTAAAACTCATCACGCCGCAGCCGCCGTAATTGGTGGCAGTGTTTCCATCAAAAATACACTTTTTGATCAGGGTATTGGTCGCCTGATCATTGTAAATGCAGACTGCTGAACCAGCAGAATTTTGCTTAAAAGTGCTGTTGGAGATAATATAAGATGACTGAAAGTTGAAAATCCCACTGGCAAAACCATCAGTTGCGTTATTGGTATTTCCCTCAAATGTGCAATTGTTGATCACTATGTTTTTAGAGGTACGTGGATATAGCACACCGCGTTGGGTTTTATTGTTTCTGAAAGTGCAACCCTTAATTTGCACACCATCAAGGCTGATAAAATAGATGGCGGCAGCACGCAAAACAGCATCGTTGAATTCAAAAAGACAATCTTCCACGATTAGCCCATTGGCAGTAATGCCAGGAGCCATAATTGACGATCCGGATTCTGCCCGGTTATCGTTGAATGTACAGTTGCGAACGGTTGTTTTGGACTCAATAAAAATTCCGCCACCCCGTTTGGAAGCAGCAGGATCATTGGCTCCACTGAGTGTAAAGCCACCTTTGAAGGTGAAACCGTCAATAATAGCGCGTGCAGACGGGTTGCCGTTGCTGGTATGCAAGATATGAATCGCATTGTCAGTCCTGTTCGTATTGAAATTGCCAGGAATGTCATCGCCGAGTGCATCACCGCTTAGAATCGTGGCATTGGCAGCAATATTTCGCTGACCAATAGCGGTTTCCGTTCCAACAAAACTACCGTACAACTCCACGCCTGATTGCACTTCAAAAGTGTTATTAGGGTATGCTGTGGTAGCTTTGTAAGTGCCGGAAGCAACCCACAATTGATCGCCAGGCTGTGCCGCGACAAGTGCAGCTTCGAGTGAAGTGTAAGCGTTCAGCCAGTTGGAGCCATCATTGACGCCTATGGCGTTGGCTTTTACATAGCGGATGGTTTGTGCATTCATACCCTGCATAATGCAGGATAAAAAGCAGATATAAATTAATTTTTTCATGCGTAAGTTTTAGTTTATTTGTGAAAGGAGCAAAGGAACGAAAGGTTATTGAAGAATTTGAGGCACGCTCTGAACTTTTATTGATGATGACCAAAAAAATGCATATAAGTATCGCATATATGATGTCTTTTATATTAAAAATGATGTTAATGATATTTCTACGCGCTTTATATTTGTGCGATGTTAAACTTCTTTCGATAAATTGTGGATGTTCAGGACATCCTGAATACGGGTGCTGAAGGTGTGTTTTTCTTCCTGGAAGGATACCCGGCAGACACAAGTTGCTGCTGCTGCTCTACCTACCCAATCGATCATTGATCCCCGATTTTATATCTATGACCATTTGGGAAATACCCGTGTGGTGTACAGTCCGGTTGTGCCTGCCGGTTGCGGTGCCACGACCCTTGATACTCACTAGTGCCGGAGGCACAAAGTTCTTGACAGTGCAAAAGAGACATTCATTTTGATCCGGCATATACATACGCTCCGCAACCATTTCGTGGTTGTGGAGCGGGGCGTGTGATAAACCGTGAGGGACTTTAAAAGCAACTCGCTCGTTACTTTCAAACTGTCAGGGACTTAGTGCCTCGACCGCAAGTACTTAAAAAAAATTAACAATCTCAATAATTCAAATAAATCCATTCCAAAATCCGCTGCATCTCCTCCTTCCAGGGCTTGTTGGAACCCACAAAGTTGTTGTGCATAAAACTGAAAATCAATATTTTTCCACTTTTTGTCAAAATATAGCCACTTAAACAGTGTACCCCGCTCATCGAACCTGTTTTGGCAAAGACATAAGGTGAGCCTTCCGGGTTGCGGTACCAATTGCTTATGGTGCCGCGCACACCACCAGCCGGAAAATAAGTGAATAGTTGCTCTTTCGGCGTACGGTCAAACAATTGTTTTAATACAGTACTCAAGTAATGTGGCGTAACTAAGTTGTACCTGCTAAGACCGGAGCCATCCACCCAACGTGGTGGAGTGGGAGAGGGGGGGAAGATATTGTTGATCGCATATTGTATCACACTGTCTTGACGCATGGTTCCCGTTAGTTGCTGCGCCGACATGAGGAGTAATTGTTCAGCAAAAAAATTATCACTTTCATACATCATCATGCGCAATACAGTGTCGACTGGGGCCGAGTGAATCGTTTTCCAGGGAAATCCGGGTTGGTCGAATACACTGGGATTGTATTCTATTTCTTCCAGATCAGGACGATGTAGGGTATCGCGGAGTAAGGGCAAAAAGGCTTCGGTGCGGAAAGGGACTCCGGTCGTCTCGGCTTCGGTCATCGGTCGAGGGGACTTGCTGACGCCGGTCGTCGAGCGAAGCCGCGACGACCATGTGTTCTCCTCTTCCAGTCTCACAGGGGCTCCTTCTACCATTGTGACCACGTTTTGCTGAAAGTAATCCGGGTAAATGGCCGGCAAAGCATTGGAATCGGAGGAATAAGCGATTTTAGCGATATTACCATATATGGGCATCACACTTCGCTCTGGTTGATAATAGTTTGTGTAATCATCCCAGGCCCAACCTGGCCCAAATCGCTTTTCCGGAAACGGGCGCGCCGTATACGATAAGCCTTTTCCATCAGGCTGACTGGTCAGGAATTGATAGGCAGGCTGCCAGTATTCGAACTGTGGATGCAAAAAAGTTGGATCACCTGTGCCCCTGAAAATCAACGTATTGTTACCATTCACATGCTCAATGCCGGCTAATGTATCGCCCAGGGCCTGGCGACCAACCGCCAAAGTCAGTATTTTGGTGTTGGAAGCTGGTGTAAAATAGTTGTCCTGATTGCGGCCATAAATAATTCGTCCGCTGGGGGCATCCATTAAAAAAAAACCTGTAACTCCTTTTTTAAAAACAGCAGTGGTGTCAAATATTGATTGTAATATCGCAGCGGAACGGGTTACAGATTTTTTGGCTGGTGCACACGCAGTGACAAAAGCAATAAAAAGTAGCAAAAACAGGGTGGACCTTATCATGTTTAGGAAGGCAAAGGTAAAAAAAATTAATTATTGTACGAGACTTGTAGCGGTGGAAGCACCCGAGCCATTAAATTAGCTATTTTTAGTCGGATTGAGACTCGTTTTGGATTTCGTAGCATCGCTACGGACTCCAAAATAACCGAAAAGCAGGTAATTCCCCAAGGCTGGACTTGCCGCGCAGTCTTCCTCCGCAACAAGTATAGGTTTTAACTTGTAATTTTGTAAAGATGGTATTTTTTTTGTTTAATGATTTAATGTTAAAGATTAAACAAAATTCGCTTCTATATGTTTGTATTGTGTTAATGGTGTTATGATGAAAAAAAAAGTAGTTGTTATTGGTTCAGGATTTGCCGGGTTATCTGCGGCATGTCATTTGGCAAAGGGAGGATTTGATGTAACCGTTTTAGAAAAAAATGAAATGGCTGGCGGTCGTGCCCGGAAATTTGAGGTCGACGGGTTTATGTTTGATATGGGGCCTTCCTGGTACTGGATGCCCGACGTTTTTGAATCTTTTTTTGCCTCTTTTGGCAAAAAAGTGGAAGATTATTATGAATTAATTCGGTTGAATCCTTCTTATTGTGTTTTTTTTGGCGATGGTGACTGTATGAATGTGCCTGCAAATATGCCCGAACTGGAAGCCATGTTTGAGCGTTATGAACCGGGTAGTACAGTCGCTCTTCGCCATTTTTTGAAAGAAGCAAAGTATAAATATGAGGTGGGGATGCGTGAGTTTGTGAAAAAACCATCCCACAGTATCCTGGAATTTGCTGATATGCGGGTATTGACCAGCATGTTCCGCATTCAAATGCTGACGTCGCTCTCCAAACACGTCAGAAAATTGTTTTCCAGTGAAAAGTTAATTCAATTACTGGAATTTCCCGTATTATTCCTGGGTGCAACGCCACAAAATACACCTGCGCTGTACAGTTTGATGAATTATGCTGACATGGCATTAGGCACTTGGTACCCAAAAGGCGGGATGCATAAAATTGTGGAGGGAATGGTTGCAGTGGCTGGGGAATTGGGGGTGAAAATAGTGGTCAATAAAGAAGTGTCCCAAATTGAAACCGCCAATAGCCGCGCTACAGGCGTACGCACTGTCGATGGAACGGTGTATCCGGCAGATATTGTAGTGGGTGGCGCAGATTACCACCATATTGATTCGCAATTGCTTGCTCCTGAATTGCGCAATTATTCAGAAGCATACTGGCAAAAACGCACTATGGCACCGTCCAGTCTGTTGTTTTATATCGGCTTGAATAAGCGGCTGAAAAATTTGCTTCACCACAACTTGTTTTTTGATGAAGATTTTAACCAGCACGCCCACGAAATATATGAAGTACCTCAATGGCCCAATAAGCCATTATTTTATGCCAGTGTGCCATCTGTAACAGACCCAACGGTGGCTCCGGAAGGTTGCGAAAATTTATTTTTACTGATACCGGTAGCGCCTGATCTGGTGGATACGCCTGAAGTGCGGGAGTACTATTATGATCTGATTATGACCCGGTTGGAGCGCATTACCGGCCAATCTATTCGCGATGCAGTCGTACATAGACGGTCTTATGCACACGCTGATTTTGTGAGCGATTACCATGCCTTCAAGGGTAATGCTTATGGGTTGGCGAATACATTGACGCAAACGGCCTTTTTAAAGCCTAAATTGCGTAGTAAAAAAATAAGTAACCTTTTTTATACCGGCCAATTAACTGTTCCCGGACCAGGAGTTCCCCCTTCATTGATCAGCGGTGAAGTAGTCGCCAGGGAAGTTCAAAAAATATGTCGATAACGCAATACGATATGAACCACTTTCAATTATTTCAAAACACTTGTGCTGAATGCAGCCGCCTGATTACTCACCGGTATTCCACGTCTTTTTCGTTGGGTATCCGCGTTTTTAATGAACGGTTCAGAATGCCCATTTACGGCATTTACGGCTTTGTTCGCTTTGCCGACGAAATCGTGGATACGTTCCATGATTTTCCCAAGCGGGAGTTGCTGGAACGATTTAAAAGGGATACTTATCTGGCGATCGAGGAAGGGATAAGCCTTAACCCCGTACTCCATTCTTTTCAGGATGTGGTTCACAAATACAATATTGAACACGAACTGATTGACGCGTTTTTGAAAAGTATGATGATGGACCTGGACAAAAGCACGTACGATGCCTCGGGTTACGATGAATACATTTATGGCTCGGCCGAAGTAGTGGGACTAATGTGTTTACGGGTGTTTACGGAACGCAATGAAGCGGAATACCAACGGCTTAAGCCGTCAGCCCGCCGCTTGGGTGCGGCTTTCCAAAAAATTAATTTTTTGCGTGATTTGAAAAGTGATTTTGATGAGCGGGGGCGCGTTTATTTCCCGGATGTTGATTTTACGCAGTTCGATGCGGAACAAAAATTGCGGATAGAACAAGATATTGAAAATGATTTTGTAGCGGCATTGGAAGGTATTAAGGAGTTGCCCAAAGGTGCCCGTTTTGGCGTTTACCTCGCTTATAAATATTATACCCAATTATTTGCAAAAATTAAGTCTGCTCCAGCCCAACGGGTAGCCAAAGAACGAATCAGGGTGTCCGACAAACGCAAAATGTACTTGTTATTCAGTTCGGCATTGCGACACCAGATCAACGCGTTGTAGCGGTACGAATAAATCGATTTACAATTTTACCTGCCCTGTGCTTACATTTACCATTTATTTGATAAGCAAGCATGCAGGCACATATCGTAGATATTCATCAACGCAGGATTTATCCGGCAACATTACATATTGAAGGCAGTATTATCCGTCAAATAGAGGAGTTAGATCATTTGCCCAAAGGGGCTGGTTTCCTGCTTCCTGGCTTTGTGGATGCCCATGTGCATATTGAAAGCAGCATGCTTCCTCCTACTGAATTTGCCCGGATGGCAGTAGTTCACGGGACGGTTGCAACGGTTTCAGATCCCCACGAAATTGCTAATGTATTGGGCAGTGCTGGTGTTCATTATATGCTGGACAATGCCTCGAATACGCCTTTTAAATTTTGTTTTGGCGCTCCTTCCTGCGTTCCTGCCACTGATTTTGAAACAGCGGGTGCAGTAATGGACGCGGCTGAAGTAACCCGTCTTTTGGAACATCCGGACATTGGTTACTTGTCTGAAATGATGAATTTTCCGGGAGTATTGATGAATGACGCGGCTGTATTGGCCAAAATTGCCGCTGCCCAACAGCTCGGCAAGCCTGTGGACGGTCACGCACCCGGCTTACGGGGCGATGATGCACAACGGTATTTTGGGGCAGGTATCACTACCGATCACGAATGTTTTGCCTATGCAGAGGGCCGCGAAAAAGCATTGCTGGGGGTGAAAATTCTGATTCGGGAAGGAAGTGCTGCTAAGAATTTCGATGTATTATGGCCCCTTTTGAATGAATTCCCAACGCAAATTATGTTTTGCAGTGACGACAAACATCCGGATGATCTAGTCAAAGGCCATATTAATTTGCTGGTTGCAAGGGCTATTGCGGAAGGGTGTGATTTATTTGACACGCTTCGGGCGGCTTGTCTCAATCCGGTGGAACATTATGGCTTGAAGGTGGGATTATTGCGGGAGGGCGATCCTGCCGATTTTATTTTGGTCCATGATCTGGACAAATTCGAAGTGCAAACCACCTGGATTAATGGTATAAAAGTAGCAGATAAAGGCAAGTCATTGTTACCCAGACTTTCCGTCGCAACACCCAATCAGTTTGTTGCACTTCCCAAAACTTCCGATCAGTTTGTCATACAGGTATTGGAGCCCGACTTGATGTGGAACGAGGGGTCAGTCTTCCCTTTTGCAGGAAATCAGGTGATAAGAAAGGCACAAGTGATAGCGGTTACCGATGGGCAGATTGTAACCGGACGGTCTGTAGAAATATTAACCGGGGAAGGTAATATTATCGGCGCTGATATCCGTAAAGACGTGTTGCTGATCACTGTGGTAAACCGATATGAGCCTGATAGTCCGCCTGCGATGGGATTGGTGCGGGGGTTCGGCTTGCAAAACGGCGCGTTGGCTTCCAGTGTGGCCCACGACTCCCACAATATTGTGGCAGTTGGGGTGTCAGCCGAAGCGTTATGCAGCGCCGTCAACGCCATCATCGAAGTAAAAGGCGGTGTAGCCGCTACCGATGATTGGGGAAATATGCAGGTAATTCCATTGCCCATTGCGGGTTTGATGAGTGATCAGGATGGTTATACACTGGCGCAAACTTACCAAACATTGGATGCATGGGTAAAAGAAACCCTTGGGTGTGTTCTTACGGCACCGTTTATGTCGCTCTCTTTTTTGGCGCTTCCCGTAATTCCTTCTTTGAAAATAACTGATTTGGGTTTATTTGATGTTGATCAATTCGAGTTCACAGAGTTGTTCTTTTAAGTACCGTTTGGCATACTGCGCCAGTGCTTCCTTTGTTCTGACATGCCCCTCAATCTGTCCTTCCAGGGTTCCTGTCAAAACAGGAAGCATAAGGACGGGAATATTCATGCCACCTTTTTCTTTTTTAAATTCGGTGATACTATAGTCAATAAGATTGGTATTTATATTGCCAATTACAGCTATTACTTTACGATCATCAATAGCCATTAATTTGGATAACAAATGGAAATAGCCGGCGTAAACCTTCCAAATTTCAGCGTTTGTACCCTTTAGAAATGGGAATCTGGGGTGATTTTGGACTGTGGTATATATTTCAAGTGCTTTTTCATAATTTTTTGCTGATAAATAGTGATATAATTCAACTTCCAAAACTTTAATTCTGTTAATACCAAATTCAGGAGAAAGGTCGTATGACCGTTTAATCAAGTGTCTGGTGTGTCAGCAACTCTGAGTTGAGTACAGCACACTTTTCCAGGATGCGCTTGAGAAGATATGATGCAGCTTATTTACTCTTTTCGTTTCGTCTCCTGCTTCTGTTAAAATATCAACTTGTTTGATTTTGTTCCGGTTAATATTGATTGCTAATTCAGATAAAATATTAAATGGGAGCATAAAAGGTTTTTTCAGCAAAAAAACAGCTAATTTTTCGAGTAAATATATTAGAAACCTCTTCAAAAAGGTAAATAATTTACATTTTTCCTCTTTTTTTTCTATTTTATGAATTCAAAAAGTATTTTATCTTCCAAAATTGACCGGTAAAAACAAGCGGTAACTGTACTTGTTATCTCCCTTTTAGTAGGGCGATCTTTGTGTCATCATTCATTGATTACATAAAATTTAGTACTATGACGATTGTATTACTTGTCCTGAATTTGATTCTTAACACCACCTTTACCATTATTACCAATGAAAGTGGCCGAAATGCCATTGAAGCTTTTTCCCAATTTGTAATTATGGACGAGGATACAAAACAGTGAAAAATTAATATGTATGTACATGGTGAAATAATATACCATTTAAGGGGTCTTCCTTCGGTTTTTTGTTTAGGGAATTTTCATGAGGAAGTCTTGGTTTTCCTACCGTGTTTTGTTTTTTTAGTGGACTTAAACAACAAGAGGCCGTTCCTCCATGGGGCGGTTTTTCTTTTAATCTGTTAATTCAACTAAGCTGGTTCCGGGGCCCATGAGACGACTTCAACTTACTGTTCTTAAAAACCGCCAGTCAAGCTGTATGCTATTGATCGCTTTAAATGGCGGCTTATGACCAAAGAAAAACGCAAGAAGGCCATCAGAGTGATGGCCTTCTTTGTTTTCAAACCGCCCGAATACGAATTATGATTTAAATCGTAATTCGCTATCTATTTTTCAATTAACACTTTGATCATCAATATATGAAGCCCTGAATTTACTTTCAGGGAATATGTTCCTGCGGGTAAATTTCCATAATCCATTATTTGACGCAATTTTCCGGAGTTAGAATTACCACTATCGCTGCGAATCACCTGTCCCAAACTGTTCAATAATTCCAGTTCCAACGTTTCCTGTGGCAAACCTGCCAGCTCTAAGGTAAACGTGCCCGTATTTGGATTCGGATAAATGCGCGCACTGGTAACCCAATCCGGTAATGCTGAAGTTCCAACCGTAACCAGGACCGCTTTGACGAAAATAGCCGTATCACAATCGTTTATGGCTAGAAGATAGACGCTGTATGATCCTGGTGTAGCATAGGTATGAACTGGATTCTCTGCTGTACTTTCCGGACTTCCATCACCAAATATCCAGGTATAGGAAGTGGCATTATTGGATTGGTTCATAAAAGAAACAACTCCATTCTCTTCCAGTAAATTAAAACTCGCGAAAGGTAAAGGGGTTACCGTAACCTGACTGTTTTGGATGGAAGTGCTCTCCCCGAAAATATTGCCCGCCAATAAGGTAATGTCGTAAACGCCGGGCTGTGTAAAGGTGATTGTTGGGTTTTGTGCTGCATAAGAACCTCCAATGCCCGTTACGATCCACTGCCAATAATCGGGGTTCCCAGTTGATAAGTCAGTAAAATGAACCACAAAGGGCGCACATCCTGTAGTTGGACCATCCACTGAAAATTGTGCGGTAACCATTGATCCGACGGTGATTTCTTGAATCAGGAACTTTGACCCGCAATCATTAGTGACCGTAAGGGTAACCTCATAATTCCCTGCCGCGCTGAAAATGTGTACAGGGTTTTCGTCCGTGCTCGTTGTGCCATCACTGAAATCCCATTGATAGGAAACAGCGTTTGACGACATATTGGTAAAAGCGGCTGTCAATGCTGCTGTCTGTACCGTAAATACAGCCGTCGGATTGGCGGTTACGGTGATGATTTCCTGCTGCGTGGAAGTAGATACGCCACTTGCGTTTGTTGCTGTTAGCACAACGGTGTAAATGCCGGGCATGGTGTAGGTGACTTGCGGATTGGACTCCGTGGAAAAAGATGGCGTCCCTCCAGGAAATGACCAATCAAATGCAGTGGCATTTGCTGATGATAAGTTCTCAAAACTGACGGTTAATGTCTCACAACCACCGTACTGGCTGGCTTGAAAATCAGCCGTAGGAGGCGTGGTAATAGTGACAGCTTGGGTGGCTGTGGAAATGCCACAATCATTCCCGGCAGTTAAAGTCACCGTATAGGTACCATCTCCCGGATAAATATGCGCTGGCGCAACCGCAGTTTCAGTGGTACCATCCCCAAAATTCCACAGATAAGTATTGCCTCCGGTAGTTATATTCTCAAATGCCACGCCTGATCCGGTGATATTCGCGGCAAACAGGGCTTCCGGCAACGACATAACAGTGACTAATCCTGCCTCTATAATGGTCGAAGTGCTGAATCCATTGCCAACCGTCAGCGTTACCGCAAAAACACCGGGTGAATTGTACACCACCAGCGGGTTGGGCAAAGTGGAAGTTGCAGGTATGCCGCCTGGAAATTCCCAAAGGAACGTAGTCGCATTTGCTGTGGATGTATTGCTGAATTGAACATTGACTGGTGCACATGATCCCGTTGCCGCAGCGGTAAAAGATGCACTTAGATCAGTAACTACCTGAATGGTTTGGGTATATGTGGATTGTCCACAATTATTGGATACGGTTAGTGTGGCAATATAGGTCCCGTTTGCGGCGTAAGTGTGCTCCGGATTTTCCAATGTACTGGTAGAATTGTCTCCAAATTCCCAAAGCCAATTAGTTGTTGCCTGGCTTTGATTATTGAATTGTGCTATATCCCCATTAGTGGAAACCACAAATAAACTTACAGGATTAACACTCACCTGAACCACCTGACTAGTGGTGTCTGCTCCAAATGCATTGCTGACAATAAGTTGGGCCAGGCTGCTGCCCGCTGAAGTATAGATTACTTGGTGCGGTCCTTTGCCAGTAGCGCTTGTGGGTATGGCATTCGGCCCAAAACTCCAGGCGTACTGGTTGTTTTCTCCTGGACTGTTGTTTGCCGTATAAACCATGGGCGTACCTGCACAATTGCTGTTCAGGGCATTCAATACCGCAACAGGCTGTGCTCTGTCCTGGATAGCAACATTATCCAAAAAGGTGTTATTCCCGTAATCATTGACCGCATTAAACCGCACAATGACCGTCTGACCTGCAAATTGTTCCAGCGAAACGCCGTCCTTTTGCCAATCTGCCGCAGCAGATGGGGTGAAAGAGGCTGTTGTTGCCATAATACCCAGTTCCGGATCTGATTTTTCCCACACCACCACTGGTGTTGCGGTTAAATCGCAATTTGGAAAGACCTCTACTTTTAATTGTTCAATGTAACTGGAGTTGTATTGTGCATGGGAATAGTCAAACGCCAGAAATGGTTGGGTAATATTGGCAAGATCAAGTGGGGGGAAGTACAAATAATCCTCCTGTCCCTGTTCACTATAGCTGTAGTGGTTTACAAAAAGTGCCTGTGTAGCATTTCCATCGCTGCCCGTAACTCCATTGAGACGTTTCCAGGTAATGCCATTATCCGGATTGTCCACCGACCAACCGTCAGGAAGAAGTGCGCCATTTTCAAAATCCTGTGTAAATCCTGCATTGACAGGGACCACCGTTGCCTGGAAATTGGTAGCAGTTATATTATTGGCAGTAAAAATTTCACCATTCAGACTAACGCTGATATTTAACTGATACAGCCCGTTCTGATCAATAACGACGGGGGTGTTAAAGGTGAAAACATAAACCTGTCCGGGCTGTAGGACTGGAATAGCCTGGGTAACTGGGAGGAAATTATTCAATTGATAAGTGGCCATTGCCCCTGTAGCAGGCAGGGTGCCGTCATTTTTCACAGAAAAGGACACTGTTTTGGTAACCGGGCCGCAGCTGGTAAACAGGGATTCCGATGGCGATAAGACGCCGCTGACAGACAAGTCTTTGCCCTGTGGACAACCTAAAAGCCCCCCCGGCCAATTGACGGCATTGATGCGCCGGCCAATTAAGCCATCGTTCCGGTTTGCCCTGATACTAAACCATGTTTCATTGACTGGACTGGTTATAGGAATCGTCAACAGCGTTGCTCCGGCAGCGGATGTGCCTTTTAACTCCATGTATTTTTGTCCTAATTGGAAGGCATCGTACTTTAAGGTAAGATCGGCTACGCTGGTCCATTGTAAGGTGGCTGAGTCCGGACAAACTTTTTGTACAATAAGGTTGGAGGGCTGAGGTACAATGGTAAGTGGAAACTGTGTGGTATCGGAAGTTGTGCCACGGGTAATTACTAATTTCACATTACCACTTGTTACAGCCGGCACCGTCCATTCCAGCATCCTGCCCGAATTGGCAGGTGAGCTGATGGTGGTATAACTCATCCCGCCATTAGTGGAGTACTTAAGGGTAAATGCGCTGGTATTACCATAAGCATCCCAACGAATCCATTCCTTAGTGCCCGGTACAAACGATTCACCTCCGGAGGGGTAGGTCAATTTGATATTGTCATTTAAAAATTCCCAGGCCAGGTAATAAGGCTGCGGACCAAATGGCACCTCAAATCCTTTTACGCGCACATTATAGACGCCGGCTGCCGGGTTTACCAGCGACACCTGTTCCATATTATTCAAGGAGTCCCGACCAACTCCGGCAGGGGTATCCAGAAGAACTGGATCGGGCGTGGGATTGAGTTTCCATGGGTGGTAAACGGTGCCGGTGGGGCCTGCGACAGTGATATCAAGGTCGTTCAGCAATGCCCGCGCAGCATCGACATTTGCTGGTGGGTCTACCCAATAAATCATGAGTTTGGCCTGTTTGGTGCTTGCCGGAATGGTTACGTTATGGGTATTTTGTTCCCCCTGACCAATAGATCCGGCAACATAGCGCCCCTGCTCCAACAGTTGGAGTGCGAGGTAGTTATTGATATGTCCCCAGCCAAATTTGAAATCCGGCCCGGTATTTCCCAGGTCATTAGCGGTATTTAAAATGGCCAATTTCAATAAGGCAGTTGGTGCTTCAGTTGTATTGTTTATTGTTTTATATGCTTGGGTGAGTTGTCCCAAACAACCTGCAATACCCGGAGCAGCAGCAGAAGTGCCGCCAAAAACCTGGTAAGTATTTCCAGTACTGGTGGAGTTCTGAGAAGTGCCGTTGGCCGAAATATCGGGTTTGATGCGGCCGTCATGTGCTGGTCCGCGGCTGGAAGAGGTTTCAATTACGCCATCGACCCGCAGATTGGCTGTAGCGATGGCATTTTTTGCCATTTTATGCCCACCGGTAATATTTCCCCATTGGTTGCCTGCTCCGTAAGCACAATCCGAGCCATTGGAATTGCCGGCAGAAAAAACGTGCATCAGGGTGGGGTGCTCATAAATTTGCTCGTCAACAGTCTGTGAAGCTACGGTGTATCCATCATTGCAACCGTTGGAATAGGAGGTATTGGTAATCGTGACATTGTTGTCTAACAACAGTGGCAGCGTCTCGTCCTGAAATTCGGAGGAGTAATTGATCACATACACATCTGCACCAGCCGACATCCCTTTTTTGGCAGGATCAAGGTTGCCAGCACCTCCAATGATACCGGCTACACCATCACCATGGGTGCCATTGGTAGGTGCACCGACGCCATCCTGATTGAACAGCCTGCCTTGAAAATCGATGTGCGGCCCCACAGCACCGTCGTCGCGGACCAGAATATTGACCCCTGTTCCGTTGTATTTTTTACCTAATGGGTGATCGCTGTCCAGCAAATTGGCGCGGTGCAGTGACCGCCCCCCTAAGTCTTCCTTTTTACTTGGTTCGGCTATCTGCTCCATCCACTGAACAAATGGCAGTGCCGCAACCGTTTCAATTTTTTCCTGATCGATCCGGACGCATAAATATCCATTTTGGGTTCCTGTTTCCAATACGGTCATTCCATTTTTCCGGGCTAATGCAGCACCTTCCTGTATAGTTATGCAGGGATAAACCTGCAATGAAATATCAATCTGGTTGCCGTGAACTGCCCAATCCCCGAAAGGACGTTCCTTTAATTTTTGGTGCATTTTCCATTGTGGTGCTGGCGTGATAATACTTTTGGCACCGTAAGTCTCCAGTTTTTTGACCTCAAAATTGTCAGGAATAATCGTCAAATAGGCGCCAAAGTTGACATAACCAATAAAGACCAATCCATGGTCTTCCAGTGCCTTGCGTTGGTCGGTAGTTAATATCGCCGCGAACTGCACATACCGAACAAAGGCATTGTGCATCACATCAGGGTCCCCTTCGGCAGGAGCGTGGAAAGATTTGATGTTTTCCGGTAGGATTTCACTGCCATGTGCAAAGTGAACCATTTGAGCGGAAGAAGGGGTAAGGGCTAAAGCCCAAAAAAGGATTCTAAAGAGGTTTGTTAAATTTTTCATTCTATGACATTGTTATGTACTGGAAGATAACAGGATGCAAAACAACAGGGCAATGCTGCTTTTAGCAGATTGCCCTGTTGGGTAGACTTGTTGCGGCGGGTGGCGATCCGGCCAGTCCCGCCACAACAAGTCTCGTAAAAAGAGCTACTGATATGGCTATTTTGTAATGGCTACATGGATGACAAATGAACTGCTGTAATCACTCACCCGCAATAAATAGTTGCCAACCGGAAGGTGACCGTAATCAAAGAGCCGGGACATTTTACCGGTGTTGAATGCGTGGACATCCCGTTTAATCAATTGACCAATACTGTTGAACATCTCAAACTGCAGTTCTTCCTTGGGAAGGCCCTTGATATCCAGCGTGAATTTGCCGTTGTTAGGATTTGGAAAGAGTCGCACTTCTTGTGCCCAATCAGCAAGTTCATCGGTTCCCACCACAGTAACTGCAACGGTTATTTGATACAACGCTGATCCACAATCATTTAAAGCCGTTAGCGATACGGTATAAGTACCTGTCTGGGCATAAACGTGGTTCGGGTTCTGCAAACTACTCACCGGACTTCCATCGCCAAAATTCCACTGGTATGAAGTAGCATTTTGGGAAAGATTGCTAAATGTTACTGTTGCACCTGCAATGCTGGATTCAAAAAGAGCCAACGGTGTGGGGAGCACCTCGATCACGCTGGGCTGCACCAATGTATTGGTGCCAAAGCTATTGCTTACCTGCAAGGTCACATCATAAATGCCCGGTGTTGCATAAACCACTACTGGATTTTGAACGGTTGCCGTAGACGGGGTACCATTAGGGAATGTCCATAACCACGCATTGGGTTGTCCAACCGATTCGTCGGTGAATTGTACCGACAGTGGTGCACATCCTTTGGTTTGGTCACCTGCCGAAAATGCCGGAATTGGTGCCGAGCCGACTATGGTAACAGGGAGGGTAAATTCAGCAGTGCCACAATCATTGATTGCTTTTAAAACCACCGTATAGGTACCCGGTGCACCGTAATCGTGTACAGGATTGACATCAGTACTGGTGCCTCCGTCGCCAAAATCCCAGAAAAACGACTGTGCGTTGTATGAACCGTTGGTGAACTCTGCTGATAAACCTCCGGTCTGTACCGTAAATGCGGTTACAGGCGTTGTATTGACCTGAATCAGGTTTGTTTTCACTACTGTGGATGAACCTGCAGCATTCGTAGCCATCAAAGTGGCGGAATAGATTCCAGGGTTACTATAAACTACCGACGGATTTTCATCTGTGGATATTGCTGGTATTCCTCCCTGAAAAGTCCATTCGTACGAAGTTGCATTGGCCGATGACTGGTTATCAAAAATAACAGTGAAAGGTGTGCAGCCAGCAGTAGCACCAACGGCAAAATTGGCAACTGGTGCTGTTTCCACAAGAACGGTTTGCGTACTGGTGGCAGTTCCACAATTATTAGAGGAGGTTAATACAACAGTGTAAGATCCATCTGCCAAATAAGTATGTGTTGGCGCTTCCAGGGTTGATGTTAACCCATCTCCAAAATCCCAAAGATAGGAAGTCGCTCCGGAGGACGTATTGTTGAGGGTTAGTTCAGCGCCATTTACCGCTGTTAAAAAAATCGCAGTTGGCACACCGCCCGCAACAACAAAGTCTGTTTGTGTAACGGTTGAATTGCCGGCAGCATTAGATGCGGTCAGAATTACGGCATAAATACCTGGGGTCGTATAGTTCACTACAGGATTTGAATCCGTTGAATTGGCTGGGTCTCCTGCAGGGAATTGCCAACTAAAACCGGTGGCATTGGATGACGAGGTGTTGTTGAAGGTTACACTGATGGGGGCACATCCGTTATTGCCGGTTGCTGTAAAATTGGCAACAGGTGGCGTGGTCACCGTAACTGTCTGCGTTGAAGTAGCTGTTCCGCAGGCATTTGAAGCCGTTAATACCACGGTATAAGTACCATCAGCCAAATAATAATGGTTGGGGTTTTCCAGCGTACTGGTTTGGCTATCACCAAAATTCCAGGAATAGGCTGTTGCTCCTGCTGAAGCATTTGAGAAATTAAAGGATGCTCCGTTGTTGCTGGCTACGAAATTAGGCGATGGAATCGTTTCAACAGTGACAAAGTTAGTCTGGGTAACATTGGAACTGCCTGCATTGTTTGTCGCGGTTAAATTAACGGAATAAACACCGGGGCTGCTGTAAACAACGGTTGGATTGGTAGCCGTTGAAAAGGCAGGGTTGCCACCCGGAAACTGCCAGGCAAACGAATTGGCATTCGACGAAGAGGTATTGTTGAATACCACAGTCAATGGCGAACATCCAAAGCCGCCCGTCGCTGTGAAATTAGCCACCGGAGGGGTTACCACGGTAACTGTTTGAGTGGAAGTATTTG
Organism: Saprospiraceae bacterium; assembly: GCA_044350415.1. Taxonomy (GTDB): domain Bacteria; phylum Bacteroidota; class Bacteroidia; order Chitinophagales; family Saprospiraceae; genus M3007. The sequence continues at coordinate 19,939 of JBILHQ010000079.1, forward strand.
TTCCACAAGCATTTATCGCTGTTAATACCACCGTATAGGTTCCATCCATGCTATAACTATGCGTAGGGTTATTGGCGGTACTGGTTCCCGTATCACCAAAATCCCAACTATAAGATGTACCGCCAGCAGATGCATTATTGAAACTGTACAGGTTTGCATTATTAGTGGAAGTAAAACCAGCTGTTGCTGCTGTACCCACATTAATCAAATTGGTTTGTGTGGTGGTGCCGCTCCCTGCTGTATTGGTTGCTGTAAAAGTAACCGAATAGATGCCTGGTGCCGCGTACACTACTTCCGGATTGGCCAATGTTGAAGAGGAAGGCATACCTCCAGGGAATAACCAACTGAAAGATGTAGGATTACCCGATGAAGTGTTATTGAACTGCACGGTAATATTATTACAACCAGTAGTGGGTGTGGCCGAGAATGCCGCTGTCGGCGATTCCACAGTAACCACTGTTTGCGTAGTGGTTCCGTTACCACAAATATTGGTAGTGGCCAAGGTTACGGCATAGTTGCCAGCTACACTGTAAGTGTGTATTGGGTTTTCCAGTATACTGGTACCACCATCGCCAAAATCCCAGGCATACGAAGTTGAATTGGCTGTGGTATTGGTGAAATTAACCTGCAAACCATTGATGGCGCTGGTAAAGGTGGCAGTCGGTGTTGTGATGACCTGAATATAATTAGTTTGCGTAGCGGTGCTGCTGCCTGCGGCATTCGTTGCTACCAGGGTTACCGTATATTCTCCGGGTGTGCTATATACCACAGTTGGATTGGTCGCAGTACTTGTCGCTGGTGAACCACCAGGGAATTGCCACGCAAAGGAGGTCGCGTTGCTGGATGAGTTGTTATTCAACTGCACCGTGAACGGCGCGCACCCTGTTGTACTATTGGCTGTGAATAACGCTGCTGGCGGTGTAACAATGGTTACCGTTTGAGTGGTTGTACTGGTACCACAGCTATTGATGGAAGTGAGTATTACCTGATAAACACCATCATTTAAATAGGTGTGGGTCGGGTTTTCCAAAGTGCTGACTTCTCCATCCCCAAAATTCCAGGAATAAGAAGTGGCACCGGAAGTGCTATTGGTAAATGAGGCTACTGCACTATTTACAGCTACAGCGAATGCTGGTGCCGGTACGGTTTGCACCGTAATCACTTGTGTCGCAATATTAGGACCAGCCACATTCGTTGCTGTTAGTGAAGCGGTATAACTTCCGGGAGTATCATAAACCACTACCGGATTAGCCGCTGTGGAGGTTGCAGGCATTCCTCCCGGAAAGGACCACAGTATGCTGGTGGCATTGCTGGAATTGTCGGTAAACTGTACGGTGAGCGGCGCGCACCCCGATGATGGTGCTGCTGTAAATGCGGCAACCGGAGGGGTGGCTAATATTACTGTTTGTGTATTATTGGTACTGCCGCATGTATTGGTAGTGGATAAAGTGACAATGTAGGTACCTCCAGTGGCATAGGTATGCACGGGATTAGTCATCGTACTGGTTTGCCCATCACCAAAATTCCACAAATAACTAACCCCGCCGACTGACGTATTGTTGAATGTGACCGTAAGTCCGTTGGCAACGGAGGTAAAGGTCGTTGCTGGAATAGTTTGAACGTTGATATAACTTTGAATGGAGAAGGTATTGGAGCCTACTGCATTGATAGCCGTGAGGGTAACGGTGTATACGCCCGAAGTTTGGTAAATAACCACCGGATTTACCTGATTCGATGCCGCAGGGGTTCCGCCAGGGAATTGCCAGGCATAAGTAACGGCGTTGGGCGACGATTGATTCGCAAATGAAACGGCTAATGGCGCACAACCTGTACTTGGATTGGCCATGAACATAGCCGAGGGTGCAGTATTGACCAGCAGTGTTTTGATTGCCGTTCCGCAAGGGCCGGTAACTGTCAGCACTACCAAATAGGTATTGGCCTCTGCATAAGTGTGTATTGGATTTGGATCTGAACTATTATCACCATCCCCAAAGTCCCAATTATAACTGGTTGCATTGGAGGTAGTGGAGGTGAATGAAACGGTCAAATCATCTACAATGCTTGTGAAATTGGCAGTTGGATCGGAAATAATAGTGACTTGCTTTGACAGCACCGCTTGTATACTGGTGCCGCTGTTCAGCGTCAGGGTTACATTTTTCACACCTGCGGTACTATATACCACCGTCGGGCTTTCCAATGAGGAAGAGGTAGGTGTTCCGCCGGGGAATGACCAGAGATAGGTCAGGACCGTTCCTGTAGACTGACTGCTGAAGGTAACCGGTTGACTTTTACAGCCGGGGTCTGGCGACCAGGTAAATGCAGGTGCAGGTGGAGGTCCGGTTATACAAGGCGTTAGACAGCCATTGGTAATCATCGAATTGGTGTAACTATTGATCGACGATGTAGATGCCGCACTCCAGGAAGTGGCTGCCGAAACAGAAGGCGCCATAATCGTTTGGCTGCCGGCAGCATCGTGTTGGCAACCGAAGTTGTGCCCAATTTCATGGGAAGTCATACAACGCAAAAAATCTGCGTTGCTGGAAAAATCCTGGAGGCAATGGTACTTACTAGTGGTACAAAGGCCGGGGACGTAGGCAATACCAATCGTTGAACCAGTAAAATCAATATTGGTCCACATTTCTGCAAGGTCATACGAAATTCCAAAACCGCCGTTATTACCCCAAGCCCTGAAATTGCCCAAATAAGTACTGGCATTTGCATTAGAACCCCACGGATCTGCTGCAGAAATAAACTGAATAACAATATTGAAATGAATATCGTGGGTAAAACTGCCGGTGTAATCACCTTCCACGTCATTAATAACACCGATATTATGGGCTTGAACGCTACCGACAGAGCCATATTTTGTCAACATGGATGCATCGGAGGCAATCGCCAGATCTAATTGGTAACAGGCGCTTATGCTTTCAGCGATCTCTATTTTTTCGCTAATATGGTCTCCCATGATACTTTCGGCTGAAGTGCCGCAAGTTCCCGTCAGGTTATCTTTGATCACTGCCGTTTCATTATATACCAAGAACAGGTCTTTATCGAAGGCTGGATTGGAATACCAAAGCGGTTCGATATAAATTTTTTCACCGTTTTGTTCCACATAACCGTAAAAAAAATCTTTACCTAAGGTTAGCCGAAGGATATCCTGGTTGTTATTCGCCATACCTTTATAAGGAATAACGCTTGGTTGCACATCATACTCGTCATTAATTCCCTGATAATGGATTTTGTAATTTGGATCAAAGATATCATTGGCTTCCATGTGGAGTGCCCAATGATATTTACCGAGGTTCAGATAAAGCGGGCTCCCGTCGGCAGCAGTTTGTTGCGCTGCAGCATCCAATCCGTTGGCATCCAAACGGAAAACGGCCCATTCTGAAAAGCGCTGATTTAAGTTAGGATCGAAGACATGTACGGGATCTCCTGAAAAGGATTGTGAAAATGAAATTGTTGTCAGCATCGAAAATACGACGATGAGCGCAAGCAGGCAGGGCCTGAAGAAACCATTAAGCATTGGAACTA
>JBILHQ010000276.1:0-6979 GCA_044350415.1 Saprospiraceae bacterium
CCGTCGCGGGCGCCATCAAGATCCACCATGTGCAGCCGCTTGATACCTGCCGCTTCCATTTCGCGCGCCAATTCTAACGGGTCGGCTGGATATTCCGTTTTCTGTTCGTAATCTCCCTGGCGAAGACGGACTAATTTGCCGTCCATCAAATCAAAAGCGGGTATAATCTGCATGTTACTGTATTAAATGTTAGTCAGTTCGGGGGGATTGGCGATACGTTGCTTAATTCGCGCAAATTTACGGAAATATGTTGATTTCAAACGTCTAAGGGGCATGTAAAAACCAACAAGTCAAATATCCAGAAAATTCTGCAATATCTGCAACCCGATGCTACCCGATTTCTCCGGGTGAAACTGCACTGCGAAAAAATTATCTTTTTGCAGTGCAGCGGAAAAAGGTACCCCATAGACACAAGTTGCTGCAATACTTTCACAATAAAGGGCGTAATAACTGTGTACAAAATAGCAATACGACTCCTCCGGAACGCCCTTAAAAAGAGGCCCTTTCAGGTCGGAAATAGTATTCCAACCCATGTGGGGAACTTTCAGTGCCTTGGGCCATGGCTCAAATTTCAGTACATCCACATCAAAAACATCCAAGCAAGTCGTGTCGTTTTCGGCCGAATGCCTGCAAAATAATTGTAAACCCAAACAAATACCCAAAACAGGCTGGGTAAGTTTCGGCAATACTTCCGCCAGGCCCGAAGCTCGCAGGTGAGCCATGGCAGAGGATGCCTCCCCTACCCCTGGAAAAATGACTTTATCTGCCCGCAGCAATTGCTCCGGATCGTTGGTCCAAACGGCATCGACGCCCAATCGTTCGAGCGCGTACAGCACCGATTGTATGTTTCCGGCATTATATTTTACAATAGCGATCATAAAAGTCCTTTTGTAGAGGGAAGTTGGTTGTTGTTCGGATTGCGGGCAATAGCCATTTTGATGGCACGTGCAAATCCTTTGAAGACAATCTCAATTTTATGGTGTTCGTTATTGCCCGCTGCTTTAATATTCAGGTTGCATTTGGCGGCATCGCTGAAGGATTTGAAAAAATGATAAAACATCTCTGTGGGCATTTCACCGATTTTTTCCCGTTTAAATTCCGCAGACCACACCAGCCAGGGCCGCCCACCGAAGTCAATGGCCACTTGTGCCAGGGCATCGTCCATAGGAAGGGTCACTTCGTCTTTGGCGGCATCAAATCCGTACCGCTCCATCCCGCGCTTATCTTCCAGGGCTATTGCGAATGCTTCGCCCAAGGTTATGGCAGTATCTTCAATGGTATGGTGTTCATCAATATGCAAATCGCCATGGGTGGTGATCGACAGGTCTATGCCGCCGTGCCGGGCGAGTTGGTCGAGCATGTGGTCAAAAAAACCGATTCCTGTTTCAATGCGGCTCTCGCCAGTGCCGTCTAAGTTGATTTGGACAGCAATTTGGGTTTCGCGGGTATTGCGCTGGTGCGTTACTTTTCGGGGTGGCACGCGCAGGTATTGCCAAATTTCGGACCAGTGGGTCACTATTTTATCGACGGGCACACCGGCATTTTCAGGTGCAAATTCAACAGCAGCGCCCTTTTCGCCATCGACCGCGGTGTCATTGATCAGCATGATCCCGCGCGCACCTAAGTTTTGGGCGAGTTGCATATCGGTGATCCGGTCGCCAACAACGTAGGAATTGGCCAGGTCATATTCTTTTTCAAAATAAGCACCCAGCATCCCGGTGCCTGGTTTTCGGGTGGGCAAATTTTCGTGTTTGAAGGACTTATCAATATGCACTGCATTAAACCTGACTCCTTCATTTTCAAGGGTTAACATCATTTTATTTTGGGCTGGCCAAAAAGTATTTTCCGGAAAGGACCCGGTGCCGAGGCCATCCTGGTTGGTGACCATGATGAGTGTATAATCCAGTTCTGCAGCAATTTTTGCAAGCGCAGTAATCGCGCCCGGCCGGAAAACGAGTTTCTCCAGGCTGTCTACCTGTTGGTCAGGTTGCGGCTCTTCAATAATGCAGCCGTCGCGGTCGATAAAGAGTATTTTTTGCATGAATCGTTGATTTTATTATTGTGTATTCGGGTTCAGGGTGGCTGCCGCAAGGTGTTACCTTATTTTTCGCGTGCCGCGAAAAATAAGGGTGACATCTGGTGGCAAGTCCTTCAACGCCCTAATCAATTGATCATTCTCCGCCGGCGTCCCGATCGTAATCCGGATACAATTGCTGCAATGCAATTCTTTCGTACGGTTCCGCACAATGATCCCTTTTTGAATAAGGTATTGCCAAACGGCATCTGCATTTTTCACCCGCACTAACAGAAAATTGGCTGCGCTGTCAAATACTTTTTCCACCACAGTACATTGTTCCAACGCTGCGGATAATCTTTCCCTTTCGGAGCGCAATAGTTGGAGGTGCTGTTCAAAAATGGTGGTTTCTGACAATGCCTGAACCGCCAGTTCAGCAGTGGCAATATTGATATTGTACGGGTATTTTATTTTATTCAATACACTGATAATAAAGGTATTGGAATAAGCCATGCCCAACCGGAGACCTGCAAGCCCCCATGCTTTGGAAAGGGTTTGCAGCACCACTAAGCGCGGGTTCTGAGCAATTTTTGATACCCAGGAAGGTATTTCAGAGAAGTCAATATAAGCCTCGTCTATTACCACAATACCGGGAAATTGGCCGAGCATTTGCGTGATAAAGGACGTGGGAATTACATTGCCTGTCGGATTATTAGGCGAGCAAATGAACAGGATTTTAGACCGGCTGTCGGCCACCTGTAATACGGCATCAGCATCTGGCGAAAAGTCAGGGCGCAAGGACGCTTTCCGCACTTCCACGCAGTGAATATTGGCTTGTACCGCGTACATCCCGTAGGTCGGGGGCATGATGACAATATTGTCTGATCCCGGTTGGCAAAAAGCGCGAATCAACAAGTCGATGGCTTCATCGGAGCCATTTCCGATAAAGATTTGCCGGGCATCCACCCCTTTTTGGGCTGCGAGTTGGTCGCGCAATGGTAGTGGATACGTGTCGGGGTACCTGTTATAAGGCCCACCAGCCGGACTGCCCAAACTGTTCTCGTTGGCATCCAAAAAAACGTCAAAACCAACGCTTCCGTCTGCTGGTTTTTCATCGCGGGCTGAGCTATAAGACTGGAGTACACGAATATTCGGGCGCAGCAATTTATCGATTTCCTCCTCCGTATCCACCTGACTATCAATAACTTCTAGCATATTATCCAACCGGATGCGCACCGCTTCTGCATGGGCCTGCAAGCCTTCTGCTTTAGCCATAGCCATTACCGTTGGACCCACTTGACGCAGCCCATCGGGCGTAATTTTCTGAAAGGTTATTTTTTTGACAAAACTATCCAGCGACACACCCGCGTGTACCCGAGCATACCCGCTTGTGGGCAAAGTGTGATTGGTGCCGGAAGCGTAATCGCCAGCGCTTTCGGGGGTCAGGTGACCCAGGAACACCGAACCTGCATTGATGACTTTATCCGACCATTGTTCGGGATTTTGGGTGGCAATGATCAAGTGTTCAGGGGCATAAGCGTTGGTCCAGGCCATGCCTTCTTCCAGACTTTTCACCAGCAAAACGCGGCTTTGGGAAAGTGCTGTTGCGGCGTATGCACTGCGGGGCAGGTTGGATAATTGGTTGGGCAATGCCGCCATTACATCCAGCAGTAGTTGTTCGCAGTCGGAGACCAATAACACCTGGCTGTCCGCACCATGTTCCGCCTGACTCAATAAATCGGCGGCGACAAATGCTGGATTGGCACTCGCATCGGCAATCACGGCCACTTCCGATGGACCGGCAGGCATATCAATGGCCACGCCGTCGAGGTTGACCAATTGTTTGGCAGCAGTAACCCAGGCATTTCCCGGGCCGAATATTTTCCAGACACGGGGAACAGTTTTCGTGCCGTACGCCATTGCCCCGATCGCTTGAATACCCCCAATTTTATAAACCAGGGAAATGCCGCACAATTGAGCGGCAAATAACACTGCGGGATGTATCGCGCCATTTTTTTGGGGTGGCGTACATAACACTACTGTTTGGCAACCAGCGATTTGAGCTGGAATACCCAGCATCAGCACCGTTGAAAACAACGGGGCTGTACCGCCCGGAATATACAATCCGATCCGTTCAATGGGGGTATTTTTACGCCAGCACGTAACGCCTGGCATCGTTTCGACGGTGGTCACCGGTGTTTCCTGCGTTTTGTGAAACGCATAAATATTTGAATACGCCTGTCGGATTGCTGCGCGGAGGTCGGCCGAAAGCAGCGCAGCAGCAGCGGTCATTTCTGTCGAACCTACACCAAAAGCATCGGGCACACCGCCATCAAACTGCTCCGCGAAGCGTTTTACAGCGGCATCACCTTCCGTTTTGACAGCCAACAAAATCACGGCTGCTTTTTCACGGTATGCCGATAAGTCGCCGGAAGGTCTTTCCAGTAATGATGCAGCTTGTGACCAATCGGGATATTTAATATAGTTGAGCATAAATTAAAGTATCATCCGTTCAATAGGTACCACCAGAATTCCTTGTGCTCCGGCGGCTTTGAGTTTTTCGAGAATATCCCAGAATTGGTGCTCGGGAACGACACTGTGCACACTGGTCCAACCTTTGACAGCGAGGGGCAAAATAGTAGGGCTTTTCATTCCCGGCAACAAATCAATGATTTCCTGGAGATGATCATCAGGGGCATTCAGAAGAATATACCGGTGCTGCTGGGCGTTGCGGAATGCGTGAATGCGGAATAAGAGCCGATCCAACAACTCTTGTTTTTCCGGGGCGAGGTTGGGGGTTGCCACCAGCAATGCTTCTGATTCCATGACCGTTGCGACTTCCCGCAGGCCGTTGGCAAGCAGCGTGCTGCCGGTACCCACGATGTCAAATACGGCATCGGCCAATCCGAGTGAGGGCGTAATTTCCACGGAACCACTGATTTCGTATACCTCCGCATGGACACCGTTTTGGGTCAGGTAGTCACTGAGAATCCGCTTGTAACTGGTGGCAATTTTTTTTCCTTCCAGGCTTTGTACGCCTTCGTAGATTTCATTGCGCGCCATAGCGATAGACAGGCGGCATTTGCCAAAGCCCAGTCTTTCAATGATTTGTACAGACTTTTGTTTTTCTAAAATCACATTTTCACCGACAATTCCAATATCGACAACGCCGTCTTCCACGTAAGCGGGAATATCGTCGTCGCGAACAAAAATGATTTCCACAGGAAAATTATCGGCCACCGTGCGCAACCGGTGCGGGGAGTTTCCAAAACGCACGCCGGCATCGCGCAGCAGTCCGGCTGAATCTTCGTACAAGCGTCCGGATTTTTGGATGGCTATTCGGATCATAAATTAGAAGTGAAAGTGAGAAGTTAAACAAAAAAAACCGGCTTGCTGCATCACGTGCGACAAGCCGGTTTTTGTTTTTGTTAAAATACCTGATTTTACAACAACAATAACTCATCGACTGCCGGGAGGCAACTGATGGCAATGATGGTGTGAAAAAGTATTATTTAACATGATGGCGCAAAGGTAAATAGTTTTAAATGTATTATCCAAGTAGTACGTTTTAATTTTTTAAAAAATTATGAAAACGACAAGCATACCGAGTGCAAAGGTAAGTACCACTGCAAATGTACCTACAAAATTGAATAAAAACCAGGCCCGTGCAGTTCGAAAAAAGGAGGCTCCGTAGATTTTTTTCATGGCCATAAACAGCGCCCCTTCTATCAGGAATCCAAAGAAAGCCCATACCTGAGTTGCCAGACTGACCACATAATTTTGAACGGCGAGTGCCAATGTCAGCACTAAAAAAACACCTGAAAAATAATGGAGCAGAAACACATAGTGCTCAACATAATAACTGCGCCGCCTTCTGAAAAACAGCAACAGTAACCAGGCCATAAACGCCGACATCACCAGGATGGTCCAGGTAAGGCATTTTGGTAATATCCACTAAGGCAATTACGAAATGACTGGATAATAACGAAACCGGAAGAGAATCTAAAGTAGTGGAGTCTTGCGGATCGATCCGCAATATGGTACCGTTATCCGTCGTAGGTTGTACCGGAGAAGATCGATATGTTCTGTCAATTGACATGCACATCGGTACAATCTACATATTGCCTACTTTTTAAGTTGGCCTACTTTTTTTGCGATCCAGTGCGGTGCTACAATTGCCCCGGCGATCAAATAACCATAATAAGCCATTCCCCTCCAAAGCAGGGCGACTACGAGACCCAATGCCGGAGGAATGACGTCGCTGATGAATTTCGGCATCATCACCTCTGCAATACCCGCCCCACCCGGCGTAGGCGTAAAGGCCAAAATGATAAACATGGCCACCATCCTGGCATAAATAAACAACTGTGTAAATCCATCCACTTTTACCTGTGGTGCCACAGCTAATATCAGGCAATTAATCATAATAAACTTCAAAGTCCAGGCTCCGAAAGTACCAATAATGGCCTGAAAATGCACCCGAAATGGTTGCTGGCGCAATTCGACTGCAGCAACTGCAAACTCAGATCCCAGTTGGTGAAATTTTGCCTTCCAACGCCTTAACACCGGTAAATGGCCCAACCAACCCATAACTGCCGGCGCTATCTTCGGACGGATAAATACCAGGATCATCAACCCCGCCCAATACGACGCCATGATACAGTAAGTCACCCAAAATGCACCGCCGGCAAGCGCCAGTTCACGGCTACTTGCCTCGGGCGGAAACAATATTTCTGAACCGTAGATGCCCAACAGGGCAGGTAACAAAAGTACAAAAAAACCGGAATCAAGGATGATCGTATAAAAAATTGCCGAAGCCGCTTTCCCTCCGGGAACACCTTCTTTACTCAGGGTAAATAAAGTAACAAACGGGCCGCCTTTACTTGTTGGAGTGACAGTGGTACTAAATTCCCAAATCACCATCAATTCTGCATATTTTAACCAGGAAAATTGATACCCCGTTAC
>JBILHQ010000080.1:0-23284 GCA_044350415.1 Saprospiraceae bacterium
TGGCGGCATCCATCGCACCTTGTCCACCGCCTGCACCCACTAATGTATGGATCTCATCGATGAACAAGATCACCTGATCATTAGAATCGGTCACCTCTTTAATGACCGCTTTGAGGCGCTCTTCAAATTCTCCCTTATATTTTGCGCCGGCAATAAGTGCTGCCATATCGAGCGAAAAAATCTTCTTACTGCGCAGATTTTCGGGGACGTCCGATTTTACAATCCTCCAGGCAATCCCTTCCACAATGGCGGTTTTACCCACACCTGGGTCGCCAATAATAACAGGATTATTCTTTTTCCGGCGACTGAGAATATGTAGCACGCGGCGAATTTCCTCGTCGCGGCCAATAACCGGGTCAAGTTTACCGTTTTCGGCCTGCTCGGTGAGATTAACAGCATATTTATTCAGGGCATTAAAAACAAGTTCTGTCGTTTGATCCGTGACTTTCCTGCCTTTACGGAGTTCTTTAACTGCCGAAGCCAACACTTCAAAGGTAGCCCCCTGTTCGCGTAAAAGGCGAGCCGTTTTATCCGCACATTTAGCGAGACCGAGCAACAACAATTCAACAGAGATATACTCGTCGCCATATTCTTTCAGTAAACCTTTGGCGTTGGCTACTGCTTTGTTGGCATCGTTGGTTAAATATTGTTTGTCGGCACCCTGTACGCGGGGCGTTTCCCAAATTAATTTTTGGAGTTCCTCTTCCAAACGGGGTAAATTAACGCCTGCTTTTTTCAAAAGAAAATCTACTCCGGAGTCTTGCAGCAACAACATACCTTTTAAAAGATGGCTGTTATCTACGCTTTGCTGTTCATAGCCGGCAGCCAATTGTTGTGCCTGAAGTATCGCCTCCTGGGCTTTAATCGTAAAATTATCGTAGGTCATATTTAAGTTTTTTAAAAAAAAGTCCCAAGTCCCAAGTCTGTCGCCCCCCCGTCCGTAGGGTGTGCCACCAGCAGGTCGTTCCTTAGTAATAACCAACATGCTTGGGCGTACACTCTTCGGGCCTGGGACTTGGGACCAACAGACTTGGGACTAATTTGTCATTTGCAAATATTCAACCATTGCTGTTATTCCTCAAAACGGGGTTAACTGTGGCATATATTTGCAATAAAAAATGTCTTTTTGTCAGGTACACTTGCTGATTGTTGAATAAAATGACAGGGTTACCTACCCCGCCATCCTTGCAAACCTCCGGTATGTATTGCCACCACCGTTGCCTCGTTGGGAAAATACCCTTTGGCTAATAAATCATAAATGCCGAACAACATCCGCGGCGTATAGACAGGATCAGGCCGGACAGCATTTTTTTCAAAAAAGACTTGGGAGAAATCTAGTATTTCCTGGCCCGGACTGGCAAATTTTCCGCCGATATAATCGGTAAAAAAAGTAAAATTGCGATAAGGAGGATATGCAGAATCTTTCAACATTTTATCAATTGTTTCCGCAGAAACCCCGTAAGAAGCAGCTGGGAAAACCAGGGCATGTCCCTTTCCGGCCATTCCTGCGATAGTACCTGCGGCTGTACAACCCGTACCTGCCGGAATGGCTATAAACAATTGATTATCTGAGCAATGGACCTGTTCCCGTATTTCATGCACGATGGCAGTGCAGCCTTCAATCCCTTCGCGGGTGGCACCACCTTCGGGCACCACCGTATAATCCGGGAATTGAGCCATAATTGCCTGGACAATTTTTGATTTTTCTTTCAGGTCATACTCTTTTTTAGGAACGGGAAACAAGAGCATACCTTGTTGCGTGGCATCGGATAGTGTAGGATTATTGATGTCGGCTGCTGTTCCACGCACGATAGCTACGGTTTGGAGCCCGAAGACTGGTCCAGCGTAGGCTACCGCGTGGAGGTAATTGGAAAAAGCGCCACCAAAAGTGAGTATGCCAGGTACTTGTTCAGTGCTTAACCGCTCCAATAACAAATGAATTTTCCGCCATTTATTGCCTTGAATTACCGGATGGATCAGGTCGTCGCGTTTGATCAACAATCGGATACCTGCGGCATTCCCGGGATGTTCACCGATCAGGGAGACCGGCGTTGGCAGTTGGATATCCATTGAGCAGAGCGGGATTTATTAACCACCGTGATTTTTGGCCAACGATAAAGCGAGTTCTAATTGCTCTTGTTCCGACAGTAATGTATTATCAATAACAATGGCATCCTGGGCCTGCCGGAGCGGACTGTCCTGTCTGGTAGAATCAATGTGATCGCGTTCGAGGAGGTTGTGCCGGATTTCATTCCAGTCGGCGTCAATTCCCTTAGAGGCGAGTTCGAGGTGGCGGCGGCTGGTGCGTACGTCGGCGTCGGCGGTAAGGAATATTTTCAGTTCGGCATCAGGGAAAACGACCGTACCAATATCCCGGCCGTCCATCACAATACCTCTTTTTTTGCCCATGCGTTGTTGCTGCTTCACCATAGCGCGGCGTACTGCAGGAATGGTGGACACCGGACTTACATGTTCATTGACCCGCATGGTTCGGATAGCGCGTTCGACATTTTCACCATTCAGGAAACAAGTGTTTTGTCCTTCTACCCTTTCGAAATGAATTTTGATTTTTTCCAGGGCATTTTGCACTTCAGTGTCATCGTGGTAATTGATCATATTATTCAAAAAATAGAGCGTTACCGCCCGGTACATGGCACCGGAGTCGCCGTACAGGTAATGCAGTTTTTTAGCCAACGCTTTGGCGAGTGTACTTTTTCCACAAGAAGAATGGCCGTCGATTGCAATAATGATCAAAGTGAAGTTCTTATTTTATCGTTATTTAGACAACAAAACCGCGATGGTATTTATCTAATTTTGCGCGGTGAAATGCCTCTAATTGTTTGAGTGTACGTTGTCGGAGATAGCTGATTCTGGTATTGGGAAGTACAGGATGCCCTTTCACAAGCACTGGTTGATACAGATTTTGGAAGCGGGTGAACCGCAGTACATTAACTTTACCGGTGCGGGTATCGGTCATTCGGGCGGAGGTTTTACTGACACTCGCAATTTCCTCCTGTTCTTCGGTGAGCCAGATATCGCCGAGGGCTTCCTGCCCTTTGTACACCCTTCGTATTTGGGTCAGGGGAATTTCATGGTTCAACGGCCCTTCTTTTTGACTCCATATTTGCACAAGTCCCTCTTCCGGATCAGGTAACCGGCTGGGTTCTTTAATAGAGTCCAGGATATCATCAGCCAACGCTCCGCCGATATAATCTGCACGGATTTTCCAGCCATCAAAATCATTCGTGGTGAATGGTGCGACAGGCGTATCCTCTTCCTTCCAGTTTTGCATTTCCCAACGTGCGGCTGCAATACGGGTTGCCCACTGAGAAGACCTCCAGACGAGGTATTTAAAGGCCGATTCCAGTAACAACACCTGCTCAACAGGCCCCCTGGCAATGAGTAGCGGCTCTCCCGGCAGCAAAAGCATGCCTTCCGGTGGTGCCCATACATCCACCCGCAGGCGCAGGCGTTGTAAGTGATTCAGAAAACTTTCTGAAAAGATGTTGTGTCCTTTACCTTCCATCATTTGTCCCATTCGGGTAATAATATCGGGCGAAAACCGAAACTTGCGGAGATGGTCGGCCAATAATCCTGCACCACAGGAAATCGCAAAAGGGCGACGTGAATTGTACACCACATGAAATAAACCTTCCTGCTGGTAAGTACCATTGTGCCAGGATTCCTGGGCTTTTAATGCTGGACTAAGGTCGGAGAGCCAATCAAATTGCATACTGAGAGATGTGGTTTATCGTCCGGAAAACTGATAACCGAGCGCAAAGAAAAGCACGTTCCCGCGGAGCGCGGCATCAGAAGCGCCAAAATATAACCAGTTATAGCCCAATTTTAAAATGACACCATTGTAAAGTGTTGATTTTGTTGCTTTTGTAGTGCCACCTTTTTTAGACATTTTTAGTTCAGCATTAATCGAAACGCCTAAAGTACCCGAATCATAATTAAAAACAGAACTCAACGGGACGGTATCCGGATCATCTTCATCATCCTGAGCGAGGATATTGGTCCAGCCAGCCTCTGCGGAAGGCCAGACCCTGATTTTAGGTCGGTCCAGTACCTTCATTCCCACTTCTATGGCATACTTATTAAAACTAGAAGGGGAATTTTTGGGCCAGGCCCAATTGTCAAAATCACTGTTCAGGTATAAAGTCCGGAGTGTCTTTTGACGGCTGAATGCAAATTTTCCACCCACAATGAAAAGGTTACGGTGATAATACAAACCGAATCCAGCCCCCCACCCAGGCTGTAAAGACCGTTCCAGTTCTGACCGCCAACTGAAGTTTATTAACTGTACATCAAATGAGAAATAGTGCCGGCGAGTTGGTTTCGGCAGGATCATAAACTGTTTGATGAACGACGAATACTTTGACCCCGGGTACTTTTTTATAAAAGAATCCCGCCTTATTTTTTCTTCTTCCTGATTATTGCGCAGGAGATATTGTAAGTGTAAATCAGTAAAAACACGTTCCTCCGGATTGAGACCCAGGTCCTGCAAAACGGCATCATACCCGACGCTGTTTTGGTACATCGCCTGGTCCACTGTCTCAAACAAACTGTCGGCCGGGGCCGTTTTGGCCTCTTCTTCCATCATTCGTTTGGAATAACTATACGCGGCCACTTCATCGAGCAGTAACCGATGCCGGCTACTCCAGTGGTAAACCAGCCAACGCTCGTCCCACATGAGCGACCAGTGTGTTTTTCCGGAAAGATTCCGCAATTCTTCAGTGACAATTGCGCCACTTTTGGGGTCGTTGGCCCGAATAGCGTTTTTCAGATCAGATCGTAATTTAATAATCTGATCAAGGGTATCCCAACCTTGCGGGAACTGGGCCTGGAGGAGCGAAGATGCGCCCAATAGAATAATCAGGATCAGGATGTTTTTCATGAGTAATTGACTTTTTATCAGTTTATCAGTTATCAGTGGTAGAGCACACCTAAGCATGGCGTCCATTAGTGCAAACAAAGATGCTTGACGGTGTAATCTACGACTGACAACTGATTAGCTGATAACTGATTAACTAATAACTATTCCAAAATTTCCCCAACAAAAACCTGCTGTGCTGGCCCGCAGAGCCAGATATCAGAGAAGGATTGGTCGGGAAGTACCGTAAAACGGACGGACAAATTGCCACCCATTGCTTTTACTTTTATTTCCTGCAGGCCAGTGAGGTTTTGTTTCGCACCGAAGGCCAGGGCCGCAGCAGTAACACCTGTTCCACAGGCAAGGGTTTCATCCTCTACACCTCTTTCATAAGTTCGGATATTAAGGCCGTTCGGGGAAATGTCTACCAGGTTTACATTAATTCCTTCCGTTTTAAAACGATAATTATAACGCACTGCATGACCTTCCACCATCATATCTTTATCCTGCACATTGGGCACGAACCGGACAAAATGGGGCGAACCGGTATTCAGCACAAAAGATTCGCTATCATAGCGTTCTATGACGGTGACATTATTCATCTTCAGTTCCACCCATTCCAGGCCCACAGCGGCGTCGGGCTTGGAAATAATGGCTTCGTGTGGCCCGTCGATGGCTAAAAAACGAAAATTATAGTCGGTAATACCGAGGTGTTTGGCAAAAGCGGCGAAGCAACGCCCCCCATTGCCGCAGAGGGTACTTTCCCGACCGTCGGCATTGAAATAAATCATTTCGATACCATATTGGTCGTGTTTTTGCAGTAAAATAAGGCCATCGGCACCAATGCCGAATCTTCTGTGGCACAATTGCGCCACTCTTTCTGTGTCGGCACGGCTCAATATTTGCTGTTCGCGCTGGTCAACCATGATAAAATCATTGCCGGCGCCATGGTATTTAAAAAAAGGTAACATCTTTGCTTTGCAGGGTGGAAAATAAACCCGGTGCAAATATCGTTTACTAAAAGGTAATATTTCAGATCCGAATCCTCTACAGTATGAATAATAATTTGAGAATAGTTGCAGTTGCGCTTTTGAGTTCCATCATCACTGTGGTATTGTACCGATGGATAGCCCCTCCTGCGAAAGTTGTGTGGGATACTCCCGAAGGTAATGCCCATTATACGGGCTTAGTGGATAAATTACTAACGCCCAGAAGTGAAGGTACTTTTATCGCTGCTGCACCAACCAGTTTTACCACTTCAGCAGAGGTGACTACACCTGCCGTGGTCAACATCAAAGCCCTTTTGGAAGTAGGCGGCGGTTTTTTCCGCGGCGGCTCTATGTCGGGTTCCTCCGGATCGGGGGTGATTATGTCGCCCGATGGTTATATTGTGACTAATCACCACGTTGTAGAAAGAAGTACTGATATTAAAGTAACCCTGGCTGATAAGCGGGAATATAAAGCTACCCTCATCGGTTCAGACCCTTCGACTGATATCGCACTGATTAAGATAAGTGCGGCAGAACTGCCATTCGTTATTTTTGGCAACAGCGATTCTGTCCGGGTAGGCGAATGGGTACTTGCAGTCGGCAATCCGTTCAACCTGACCAGTACTGTTACTGCAGGAATTATCAGCGCCAAGGGCCGCAATATCAATATTCTGGGTGGCGGTGCGAGTATTGAATCTTTTATCCAGACCGATGCTGCCGTGAATCCAGGCAACAGCGGTGGCGCATTAGTGAATTCTGCCGGAGAATTGGTGGGCATTAACACCGCTATTATCACAGAATCAGGCAATTACGAAGGCTATTCTTTCGCTGTTCCCAGTAATTTAGTACAAAAAGTGGTGCGTGACCTGCGCGAATTTGGCACTGTTCAACGGGCCTACCTCGGGGTTGGCATCGAAGATCTCGACAATGACAATGCTATTGATCTGGGCTTGCCCAACGCACAAGGTGTTTATGTCACCCGGGTGACGCCCGGCGGATCAGCCGAAGAAATAGGGTTAAAAGTGGGCGACGTTATTATGAATATTAATAATTCCTCCACCAAAAGCACTCCGGAATTGCAGGAAATAGTAGGTCGATTGCGCCCTGGCGATAAAGTCAACCTGGAATACTGGCGGGAAGGCCGCAAGGTAAAAACACAACTCACCCTGAAAAACAGCAGCAATAACACGGCTTTGGCCAGGTTTAAAGGCGATGAACTGCGACAGGATATTGGCATTGAATTGCGCAACATGACCCGCGCAGAAGAAGCCCGGCTCGGGCTGAAAGGTGCTGTAATAACCAGTGTGATGCGCGGCAGCCTGATATTCGACACCAATATGCAACCCGGCTTTATCCTTACCCGCGTCAATGGCAGCCGCGTTAATGACCTCTCCGAAGCAATTGATGCCATCCGGAACGCCTACAATAATATTGTGCTGGATGGATACTACGAAGGCGAAGAAGATCTTTATTCGTACCGGTTTAAAAAACGCTGAAAATTAAACATTACCGGGGGTACGGCGCAACTTCCTGTCCACAAAACGCTCCCCGCAACGCCTTATAGTAGCCGGTAATGCCGATCATGGCCGCATTATCGGTGCAGTATTCGAATTTGGGGATAAATGTTTCCCAACCTTCCTTGAGGCCCATTTCGGTGAGGCCAGCGCGCAATCCTGAATTGGCGCTTACGCCACCAGCGATGGCTACCGTTTTGATACCCGTTTGTATCGTGGCTTTTTTTAATTTTTTCAAAAGAATAATGACGATACCTGCTTGTACCGAAGCGCAAATATCGGGAAGATTTTGTGCGACAAAATCGGGGTTTGCGGCAGTTTCCCTGCGTAAAAAATACAAAATGGCCGTTTTAAATCCGCTAAAACTGAAGTTCAACCCTTCAACAGACGGTTCTGGAAACGGAAAACGCGGTTGACCTTTTTTGGCCAACTGGTCAATCACCGGTCCTGCAGGATATTCTAAACCCAGCATTTTTCCCGCTTTATCAAATGCTTCTCCCGCAGCGTCATCGAGGGTCGCACCGAGCAATTCAAAATCAGAATAGCTGTTTACCCTGATGATTTGGGTATGTCCGCCGCTCACCGTGAGGCATAAAAACGGGAAGGAAGGCTTGGGGTCTTCTGCAAAATGGGCCATCACATGCGCATCCATGTGGTCAACTTCAATGAGCGGCAGGTTATTGGCCAGCGCAAACGCTTTAGCGAAGGACGTTCCCACCAGCAAGGAGCCCATCAGCCCCGGACCACGGGTAAAGGCCACTGCATCGATCTCCTTTTTATCCACCCCCGCTTTTTTCAAGGCAGCATCCACTACCGGAATAATATTGCTCTGGTGTGCACGGGATGCTACCTCGGGTACCACACCGCCGTAAAGCCGGTGCACTTCCTGATTGGCGACGCAATTGGATAAAGGCACCCCGTCGCGGATGATGGCTGCTGCGGTATCGTCGCAGGAGGATTCTATAGCGAGAATAGTCATTGTGGGGGCAAAGATACGTACCTTTGCCCCTACAATGACAGATAACAGTGTAAATGACAGCCCAATAATACTTTCCGGCCCCGATTTGCCGGCTGAATTGCCCAAAGGATTTGTGTTGCTGGTGGACAAGCCACTTGGCTGGACCTCTTTTGATGTAGTAAATAAAGTACGGTACTGGCTCAGCAAAAAGCTGGGCATTAAAAGGCCGAAAGTCGGTCATGCCGGCACCCTTGATCCGTTGGCAACAGGCTTGCTGATCCTGTGCGTGGGCGATTATACCCGCCGGATTGACAGTTTTCAGGACCTGGAAAAGGAGTATACCGGCACCCTCACTTTCGGAGCGGTGACGGCATGTTTTGACCTGGAAAAAATAGTGGAACCCATTGCATCTGATACTCCATTGACGCCGGAGTCGCTTGAAGCAGCCCGGTTGCAACTTGTCGGCGAAATTGAGCAGTTCCCGCCTATTTTCTCAGCCGTAAAAGTAGACGGCAAACGGCTGTATGCGCATGCCCGGAAAGGGAAAGAAGATGTGGATATCAAAGCGCGAAAAGTAACTGTTTCGACTTTTGACCTGTCGGCTTTGCAGCCGGTTAATCCTGCTACTATCCGCCCGGAACCCATCAATATTTCCGGCAAAGGCAACCCGATTTGGCAATACCCTGACTATGCCGATGGCCTACAATCTGATTTCAGGATTGTCTGCGGGAAAGGCACTTATATCCGTTCTATGGCATTCGATATGGGCGAGCTAACGGGCTGTGGTGCTTACCTGAGTTCCCTCCAACGCACCCGAATCGGGCACTTTTCGATTGAAAACGCGTGGAATGTAAAAGATTTAGTGGAAAAATTAAAGATTTAGTGGTGAGTGGAGACCTGGACTCTCCGGGATAATTTAAGGTTGTTCTTCCTGATTGTCACGACTGTTTTTTTTTTGACTCCTTCGGATACACTCCGCGACTACTCTACGGAACTCACCACTATTTTATATCTAATTGTTCGAAAAGTCTTTCCATTGCAGCAGCATCCGTAACCACATAATCTGCACCGCGCTCCCATAAAATATCGCCATGCCCGTCTGAAATATGCGAAGCACCCAGGAATCCCACCACTTTCAGACCTGCTGCCTTTGCTGCTGATACGCCGGTAGGGCTGTCTTCTACTACCAGCACTTCTTCAGGATTGACACCTGTTTTTTCCACCGCATACAAGTACACATCGGGAAAAGGTTTGGGGCGTTCCACGTGGTTCGCCGAAAAAATATGCCCTTTGAAATCGTCGAGCAAACCTACTTTTCGCAGGCAACGCTCCACGTGCAGCACACTGGCATTGGAGACCATACTTTTGGGTGTTTGCAACTGCCGGAACAGGTGGTCCATACCTGCAATAATTTCCAATTCATGCTCAAACATGGCGACATGCTCATCGTGCAAACGGAGTAGGAAATCATGCGGTACTTTTACGTGATGATCGCGCTCCAGTATCGCCAGGATATCGCGCTCGAGCAATCCCGGGAATTGCATGGCATAGGCCTGCTCATCCATTACAAACCCGTACGGTTCGAGATTGCGGAGCATGGATCGGACAGCGAGAATTTCTGAGTCAACGATGGTGCCGTCGTTGTCGAAAAAGAGATGACGGATGGCCATTACAGTTTTACAAGATTAATAGCGTAATATACCGAGATACTTCGGAGGACAATGCTTTCATTACAGAGGGCAGGGTTGAGACACCTGCGTTTGTACAATTTATCTAAGTCGGTAAGGCCCAGGTTGAACCGGGCACCCATTTTGCCGCCGAGGTCTTTTTTGCCAAAATTCATTTTATATTGCAGGCCGCCCATCAAACCGAAATCATTCTTTTTCAAGTCATTATTAGAATTAAACAACTTATTTTTATTGGCAGGACTCGATTCGCCAATCACGCGACTGAGGGCCAAACGACTGTAATAAGGTCCGACAATCATCGACAGTTTACCATCCCGGCGGAAGGTAAATTCAGGAAAGACTGCGGCATTGAACCAGGTGGTGCGGTAATGCCCATTGCGGATGTACGTGGTATCAGCAAAGAACTGAGAGACAATATTGGAATTTTTGCCGGAAAAGGCCAGTTCCACATTAATCGCCAAAAATCCACCACGGCCTTTGAATACGCCGCCGACACCCAGCTCCCACCCCGGCCGGTATCCAAATTCCGGTTGCTGTCCAATGGTATTTAATTTGCGTTCGCTGAACAATGACGCTGCATTAATCCCGCCGCGCACCCTGAATTCCGCAGATGCAGGATTGAACTCTCTTTCAAATACATATTCATGGGTTATTACCCGGTCGGATTTTTTGCCTTCCGTGGTGACTTGCAATTCACGGTTGCCCAATAAAATATACTTGATCTTCTTGGGATCATCGTGGGCCGGATTTTCAAAAAGAAACTCATCGGAATAGGCTTCAGTCAGTTCAAAATCAACTGGTTTATTGCTGTTTTGCCCACGCACGACGGCCGAATAAATGATATTGGTATCCCGGCGGGTAAGCCGAAGGGTTTCGAGTGTGACAGTATCGCCGTCTTCCTGCTTGATTCGCACGGAGCGACCCACCATGGTACTGTCGTCCTCCACCTTCCATATTTCGAGCCGGTCGCCCCGGTCGGTAGGCATGAACCATACGCCTTCCAGCGTTTTTATGGCCCGGAAAGCGGCTTTTTTATTAGTGATTTGTGCCGAAACAGTGACCTGTACAAAAAACAAAACACAACAGAGTGCAACAAAACGAGTAAAATACATGAATGAAATTTTCTGCAAAAAAACGGCGAAAAATTGGGAACAAGGGATTTTTTTAGTGCCAGGTCGGTTTTAGTCGGTTAGTCAGTTAGTCCCAGGTCCGTAGTGTGTACCAACATGCATATCATTCCATAGGGATTATCTACCTGCTTGTGGTACACCCTACGGATCTGGGACTAACCGACTTGGTACTAAAAACTAATTAATTACCACCACCTTCGTCACCACCGCATCGGGCGACTCGAAGGAAGTACTGCTGGTGGCATACACGAGGTATACACCCGATGCTGCGCGACGTCCCAGATAATCGCGGCCGTTCCAGATCGCTTGCCCGCCATTGGCAGTGCCTTCATAGACTAAGTGACCGGCGATATCGGTTATTTTTACGTTGGCATCGCGGGCGAGACCGTAAATGGCGATCGGGCCGTCGTAATCGGGGCGTACAGGGTTAGGATAGGCGTAGGGTTTATTAGTATTGATCGCTCCTCCTAAAGTAGCATCGGAGCGCACAGACACGATACCGCTGGAGGTGCCGATCCATACCTCACCAGATTGTTGGTTGATGGCGATATCTTCGATGATACTGGATGGCAGGGGGCTGTTGGAAGCGTCGTAACGGGCGATGGTAGTGCGGCCATCGGCTGATTGGACGAAAATACCATTGGTAGTACCGACCCATTTGCGGTTGGCACCATCAATAGCAATACTTTTGATATTTTCGTCCTGCAGCAGATAGCCATTAAATCCATCGACATTCACGATCTGTCGGGTGCCTTTGCAGGGATTTTCATCGTTAAAAATGGCAGAAGTACACTCGAAACTATACAATCCTTCTTTGGTGCCCACCCATACATCACCGTCGAGATCGACTTCTGCACACGACACCTCCGAAGTGGCCAAAACACTGTTACTGACATTGATTACTTTGTATTGATCGTCCGATAAGTCAGCAAGGTCATCCCCGCTGTCAAAGACAGAAAGCCCCCCTGTAAATGCCGAAACAAACCATTTATAGCCGTTTTTATCAATCACTACTTGTTTAAAATTACCGGTGCCGGGAACGTCATAATGAAGGAAAGTGCCATCCGGTTTCAGAACCGCTATAGGACTGGCAGCACTATAATTGCAAATCCACAAGTTATCGTCTTTGTCGAAAGCCATCCCTCCAATCGCAGTGCGTCCTTCGCCTGCTTCACCGGCATTTTGCAGGATGGAATTGTTTTTATTGTAACATTTGGTTGCCGTTCCATCGTCTTTCATTTCCACCAAACCAGTAGAAAAACTGCCCACGTATACTTTATCTTCCGTAGGGTGAGGCGTTACCCGCCACCAATCCTGGTCGCAATTATCTGCCTTCAACTCAGGGTTCGAATCGCCGCTAATCCTGCGCCATTCGCCGTTTTCATCGCGAATATACAAGCCGTATTTCGAGTTTTGCGGATTGAGATTGGGGTCAGCGCCTAAGGTTGCCACAAACACCTTATTGCCGCGAACCGCAATTTCTGCGACGTGGTGCGAATAAGGGGAATCATAAACGAAGAAATCACACTGCCCTGTAGCCGCATCGAAATACCGAAACTGATCATACTCATCGGCAAACCAAAATTTGCGGGTGCCATCTTCCACTACATCTAAGGGGCGACGGGCATCACAGGGGCCCTGCACTTCATAATAAGCGCCACTGGCTTCCTGATACATCACCCGCCCCACGCCATCGCTGTTTTTCCAGGCGGATACCAGGCCGGTGCCTTCTGTGGTGAGCAGGGAGACCTGGAGCCCATCGGGATCATCCAGGACGACCGGGGCATCAGAACCATTGTACCGCAAAAGTCCGGAGCCTTCACTGCCCAAAAAGAGAAATTCGCCAAAAACAGCCAGTGCATTCACCGGTTCACCCGGCACAAAGCCTTCCTGTGTACCGAGCATTTTCCAGCGGCTGAAATCGGCTGGATTGTCGTCGTCAATAGCTACCCTGAACAGCCCGTCTTCTGTGCCCATGTAATAACTATTCTCATAAACAGCGAATGAACGCACCGGCAGTCCCGTAAACACGGTAAAATCCACTTCCGCTGAAGTCATATCTAATTTGATGGCACCGAATCCTGTGCCGAGATAAGCAAATTCATTGTCAAAAAATACTGTTTTCAAGGTCTTATCGCCCGATAAAACGGTGTTTTTCAAGATAAACGGCAGGTTGACTACCGATCCATTAGCGGGGTAATACAAATCAATATTGGCGTCGGTATAGCCCACGAAGAGCACATTGGCCGATTTATTAAACCGGACTAATTTGATACCTACATCATTAAATCCTTCTGTTTTGTAAAGGAATTTGGGGGAGCGGTCCGTTTTATCAATCTCCACCACCGACCACGGGGTTGCGTAGTATATTTTGCTGTCGCTGCCGGTAACAGCGCGTGCGCTTTGCCAGGGTAAATGCTGCTGCCATTCGCCGATGTTGAGATCCGGGAATATTTTTTCTTCGCCAGATTGTGCCATGATGGCGGTCAGCGATACCAATGAAAAAAGGGCAATTGCGTAAAATTTCAAGCGCGTCATGATCTTGTGAAAAGGTTAGATAATTACTGGGTTTGCTTTATGGCGTTACTTTTTCACTGCTGGTTGCCTGTTCCCGCTGGTCAAATATTTGCTTTTGCAGCAGCCAGGATATTCCCATCACCAAACCGCAGCCCAGCGGGTTGTACCATAGATACATATCCCTGTTGATTTCGAAGAATAAAAAGGCAATAATGGTCTGGGCAATTACCGCAGCGTAAAATACGGCATTTCCCTTTACTGGTTTTAAGAAGAAGGCCGTAAAAAATATCCCCAGGATGGTGCCGTAAAAAATGGACCCCACCATATTCACCGCCTGAATCAAATTGTCAAAAAGATCGGCATAAGTGGCAAAAATAGTAATAAATACCCCCCACAAAACTGTTACCCAGCGTGAAACCCTGAAATAATGGGTATCATCGCGGTCTTTTACGATAGACCGCTTGTAGATATCTGAAACGGTGGTAGCGGTCAACGCATTCAGTTCCGAAGCGGTGGTACTCCACGAAGCACAAAAAATCATGGAAAGAATAAGTCCGATCAAGCCTGTCGGCAACTGGCTGAGCACAAAATGGATAAATACATAATCCTTGTCTTTGCTTTCTACTTGTGGAGCGGCCAAATGAATGAGGGAATCTCCCTGTAACTGTAAGGCCAGCTGCTGTTTTTCGATCCCCTGTAAAGCTGTTTGATGCGGTATATCGTTGGCAAAATGGGTCAATATGCCTTGTTTTAGCCGAAATAAACTGTCGGCGCGGCTTTCCAGATCATGAAATGGTTTTTCATAAATAGTCCCCGATAACCAGTGAATATTGCTCTGGTTAAAATGCAGCGGCGGGTGATTAAACTGGTAAAAAACAAATACCATAACACCCACGGAAAGCACTAAAAACTGCACGGGTATTTTCACAAATCCATTAAAAAGCAAGCCCATTTTGCTCTCTTTCAATGATTTGCCCGACAAATACCGCCCTACTTGGCTTTGGTCGGTACCGAAATAGGCCAAAAACAAAAAGGTCGCCCCCAGTACCCCTGACCAGACATTGTACCGATCGCCCCAACTAAAATGCCAATCGAATATTTGTGTTTTACCTGTTGCTCCGGCAATTTGCCACGCTTCCGTGAGTCCCACACCCTCTGGCAACCGATTTAAAATTACGAAAAAAGCGGTGACCAATCCGCCGAGCATAATCGTCATTTGTAATTCCTGGGTTTTACTCACTGCGTTACTACCGCCTGAAGCAGTATATGCCACCACAAAAGCTGACATAAACAGATTGGTCAATCCCAAATTCCAACCGAAAACGGCGCACAAGATGATACTTGGCGCGTAAATACTGATGGCCGCAGCAATACTGCGCTGAATAAGGAACAAAACCGCCGTCATCGAACGCATCCGCAAATCGAACCGCTGTTCGAGGTATTCATAAGCGGTGGTTATCCGGAGTTTATAATATATCGGCAGGACAAATATTGCCAGGATGATAACCGCAATGGGCAACCCAAAATAAAATTGCACAAACTGCAGCCCATCAGCATACCCTTGTCCGGGCGTACTCAGGAATGTAATAGCACTGGCTTGTGTTGCCATGATACTCAGTCCGATGGTCCACCACTTCAGGCTTCGCTCTCCCGCGAGAAAATTGTGGCTGTCTTTGTGCTCTTTTCGGGTCGACCACAGGCCATAAACCACCACAAAGCCAAGAGTAAGTGCTAAAACCAGCCAGTCGAGTAATTGCATTGAATCAATGATGAACGATGAATAATGGTGTCCGAACGGTCAAAGGTGCAAAAAGGTTGGGGGACTTTGTTATTATTGTTGGAACTATGCCATTGTACGATGGTTGACCATGTAGCATACTTAGACAGGCTCAGCGACCTTTTTTTTGATTTCAGGTGTAAGATTTAGATTTCAGATTTGGGTTACATGAGGTACTTTCTTATTGGTGCCTGGAATTCGCTCCCGTTCGCATCCATAACAATTACCCGCATCACCATTTACCCACTCTGAATCGGAATATCGATACTTTGATATTGGGGGTCTAATAGTTGGGCCTTAACCACCTGATCAAGCAGTAACCCAGAAATCAGAAACCTCGTAACCCCGTAATCCCCGTACCTTGGCCACGCAATATGAATTTAGAACGCACATTTTACCGCCGCTTATGGCTGCCTTTTTACCGCTGGTATGCACTGCGCCATGTGGAGCAGCAGCAGGAGTGGCTATCACACGGACTGGCCCTGGAAGTGCCGCCAGGGGTGTTTCACCCGGGTATTTATTTCAGCACACCCATTTTTCTAGATTACCTGGGCGATTTGGATTTTCAGGACAAAACAGTGCTGGATATTGGAACGGGCAGTGGCGTTCTGGGTATTTTTGTTGCTAAAAAAGGTGCTTCGGTGTATGCATTGGATATCAATCCAATAGCGGTGGAAACGGCACGGCGCAATGCCCTTTTATCAGGTGTGCCAATCCACCTATTTCAAAGCGACCTTTTTCAGGCGCTTCCTCCGGTCAAAGCCGATTATATATTGGTCAATCCGCCGTACTACCCCCGCGACCCTGCCAATGACACCGAACATGCCTTTTTTGCGGGAGAAGGATTAACTTATTTCCAACGTTTTTTTGTGGAAGTCATCCCTTTTTGCCAGGCAGAAACTTCTATTCTGATGATTTTGTCGGAGGATTGCGATTGGATGGCCATTCGGCGATTTGCCGCGCAGGCGGGTTTCAGTAATCAGGTGGTGGCAGAAAAAAAGCATTGGGGAGAGCTGCTTTTTGTGGGGACGTTTGGGAGGGCTTAAGAGCGGTGATTTGGGGGTGACTCAGCCGTTGAGCATGTGTATTCCGAACACGTATTTTTTGTGCCGTAAATTAATTGTTACAAAATTGGTAAATTTCAGAAATTTAATATACATTAGTACTTCTTCCACTGATTTAAATTAGTTTATCCTCAGTTTATTCTTTTCTACACATACCTGTCATTTCAGCTTCGCTCAATGACCGGGCAACAGTCACCCTTAAATTTGCGTAAAATATTTAATACCAACCAATTTTCCCTTTGGACCGGCGGTTGAACGCTGTACCGTAATGGGCAGATAGTACTTGAAGTGATGGTGAAATCATCATGGGCCTCCATTGATATCAGTACAGAAAACCTTACTGGTGGACTCTACCTATATAAAATCAGTTCCTCAACCAGGTAATATTACTATGGAAAAATGGTAGTGGTACATTAGACGGGTGCGGTGGAAATGTCCGAGCCATGAAGCCAGCAGTTTTTTACAACCTTTTTAACCGCATCGCATCCACCCAGGCCGCAGGTAAATAATAGGCCGTCAATACAGCGCGACGCAAATTAGCGGGTTTCAACCTACTCAATGCCTGGATCGCCGCCAATCCTTGCTTCAATCTAAACCGCTTGTGTACCAACCGGTGCAAACGCCGGTAATAAGCGGGTTTAAAAGTGGCTGGGTACATCATATCCAGGTCGTCGGAATCGGTCCAGTTTTGTTTGTCGCCTAAAAGCGATTTCACTTTTTCATAAAACTTGGTGCCTGGCAATGGGTAACTGACCGAAATACCGATATCATGCGGCAATAAAGTCTCCACCATCTCCAGGGTCATATCAATATCTTCCTGGTTTTCACCGAGATAGCCGAACTGGAGAAAAAAGCAGACTTCCACCCCCTTCTTTTTCAGCATCGCAGTAGCCTCGTGAATTTCTTCCACTTGGGTCCCTTTGTCCATGGCATCTAATATCTTTTGAGAACCACTTTCTGCACCAACCCATACCTGTTTCAGACCGCTGGCAACCAGCGCATCAATATTGTCTTCTTTAAGCAATAAATCTACACGGCTTTGAATTTTGTAGCTAAAAGAAAGCTGTAATCGCTGCACCTCGTCGCGGAATGCCTGTACCCATCGGGGCTGCAAACCAAAAATATCATCCGACATCCAGAAATAATCCACCTTATACCGTGCTGTCAGCATAGCGATTTCGGCAGCGACCCTTTCAGGCGACCGCGTGTTGTAGCGATTGCCGTAAATAGGTTTGGCGCACCAGTTGCATTTGTAGGGACAGCCCCGGGTGGTGGCTATATTCAGCGAGAAATAGCCATGTTTTTTCATCCAGATCACGCGGTATGCTTCCACATCCACGAGGTCCCAGGCTGGATCAGGAAGTGCATCCAGGTCGGTGGAGACAGGTCTGGGTGCTGTTTTGAGTACCTGATTATCTTTGCGATAAGCAATGCCCATGATATTGGCTGGATCTGCATCCGGATTGGCATCGAGCGAGGTTATTAATTCGCGTAGCGTAATTTCACCTTCCCCAAGAATCACGTAATCAATACTTTCGGTGAGGTATTGTTCAAAATGGTCGGTAGAATCGCTGCTGCAAACGATGACTTGGCAACCGAATTGGCGGGCTTTTTGAGCCATACTGAAAGCCGCCTCCCGCATTCGGGTAAGGCACATTTTAGTCAGGTAATTGAAGCCGTCGTCGTAAATGATAAAAAATCGGGGCTGTAGTCTTTCGAGTGTTGCCTGAAGGTCGTCAATATGATCGCGAAGATTGGTGTCATACAGGTCCACTACATACCCACATTCCCGCATCACCGACGCTGCGTAAATAGTCCCGTAAGGCGGATATGGTTGTGCCGCTTTCCATTGCTTTTGGTCGAACGGATAAAAATAGGAATGGGAAAAAAGTAGTTGCGCCATTAATCGAGGATTTAAAAAGCAAAGTTAATATCCAATGATCAATTGGGGGCGTGTCAGGCCCATTGAACACTAAAAACTGGCAACTATTTACCACATAGACCACATAAGATATTTTTCACATAGAGCACATAGACCGAAGAGTACGCTTAGATAACACTACGCCTATATGCGCTATGTAAGAAATATCTTATGTGGCCTGTGCGGTAAATAGCTACAAAAATTGAACATTAAAAAGGGGCTATCCCGATACCGGAACAGCCCCTTTTTGGTTATTGGACAAAAAAGGCAAGTCTTATTTACCGCCGCCTTGTTTAACAGCACCACCACGTTTTTTAACGTCTTGGGTACCTTGTTGAACAGCGCCGCCGCGTTCTTTCACTTGCTCTGTGCCTTGCTGAACAGCACCGCCACGGGTTTTTACCGGGTCAGTAACTGTACCTGCTTTACCTGCCGGGAGTGGTTTTACTGCCTTTGGACCACCTTTGCCTTTCACAGCTTTAGTAGGCATTGGTGCAGGTTCCGGAGTAGCAGCGACCATTTCTGCATATTTGGTTTCAACAGCCTCAGCAACACGGGTGTCGCATTTTGCTTTTTCTTCAGTTCGAAGATCATCAAGGCCCATTTTGACCTTGTCAGAGATCTCTGCCATTTGTTCGGCTTTTGTTTTGCCGCCAAATGCGGTGAGCGTCAGGTAGCTTGCAACGGCAACAGCGCCGACGAGAAGCAAATTCTTATTCATTGCGATGTAAATTTTGTAAGTGAACTAAAGTGATCAATACTGGAAAAAAGAGCAGGTGCTTATTTTTTCTTCGCAGGCATAGGGGCTGGAGCTTCAGCAGCTTTGGCTGCAGCTGCTTCTGCAACTTTAGCCTGCACACCTTCTTCAACGCGAGCGTCGAAACCAGCATCACATACTTTTGATTCTTCATCGATTACAGCGGCTTTGCCGGCGTCAATTCCTTTTGTGATTTCGGCTGTTACTTCTGCTTCGGTCAGCAATTTTTCTCCACAGGAGGCTAAACCGAGTGTAGCCATAGTGAAGAAACCTAAAAGCGCTTTTTTCATGTGTAAAAACGAATTTTGATTGGTTAAACAATTAGAAGGCGCAAAAGTACAGACTCCCGCGCTGAATGTTCGCATTAACGATTTTTTCTTTTTCTAATTGTATAAAATGATGCAAAGTGAATTTTTTCTTTTTTTTGATTGGCTGCCTATAGATGCATAAGGGCAAAAAATTACATAAAAAAATTATTTTTTTCCTTCCCCTGAAGCTTTGGCAGTATTCGATGCCGCTATTTCATTGTACCCTTTAATCAAACCCTGATACAACAGTTTTCCCTGCGCGACATATCCTGTTTTGGAGTAATGGACAGAATCGGAGGACATCAGCCCGTTCGATTTCCAAGCCGCTGCCGAATTGGCTCCTCCACCGATATTAAAGAGGTCCCAGAGTGCATAATCTTTTTTTCTGGCGTATTGACGGATAATATCGCTCACGTCACTCATGTACGGATTGAATCCTTTCCCACGGAGATAAGAATCGGCAGGCGTGGTGAGCAGGATAGCGGCGTGCGGCCATTGCGTCAATATTTGCGAAATGAGGTCATCCATCTGTTTCTCGAGTAGAGTGGGCGATGCTTTGGCTTGCGCTTCATTGGTGCCAAAAGAAAGAATCACCAAATCGGGTGTGAGTTCTTTCATTTGGCGGGCAAAATATTTTGACCGGCCAAAGTCTGAAAATTTTGCGCCGTTAACACCAATTGAGTGGTAAATGAGACCGGCGCGTTCATTATCAATAGAAATACCATCAAGCCAAAGGCCTTTTTTGCTGTCGCCTTTTTTGAGTTTGATCGTGCATTCAGAAACCGGGCGGTCGAAATAAAAGGTTTGTGAAAACTCATCTTCCAATACGGCATCTGCCAACTGGCGGGTGCTTTCATCTTCCACAATAACACCTGTCGACTGCTCATCATTCCTGAAAAAGACCGTCACTTTGGTGAACATACTGGTGGTCGATGCGGAAGTGTCGCGCAACCGGAAAGTAATCGCACCATTAGGGGTGTTGGTAATCGCCGAAAAACCTGAAATACCATAATTGGTAATATCATTGAGATCGCGGGTACAATTCGTTCCGCTCCAGCGGGCCGTTGAAGATACCAGGTAGTCGCGCGGGCCATTGGAGTTGATCAGTTTATAAGGAAAGATAACCCCTCGTCCGGCATCGCCAAATTCGTTTTGCAGGCGATGACGCACTTCATTGGTTAAAAAATTACCAAGTATATGTGAATCGCCGATATGAACAACGTTTACCTTACTGCCACCTTGGGTGCGCTGCAGGTAAAGTTTGTTGAAAAAGGGCTTTAGTTGTGTTGCATTTTCGATAACATTGGCCTGGTCCCTTAAAAAACCATAACCAACCGTATCTTTTTCGGTGATATCCACCACTGGAGGCCGCCATTGCGATTGACAGCGGCTCACAGAAAGGGTAATAAGTAAGGTACAAATGAGTAGACGTAAGTGCATGCGTGTTTAGTTTATCAGTTATCCGTTATCAGTCGTAGCGTTTACCCCAGCAGGGAAGGGAAATGCATTTCCTGCTGGGGTAAACGCTACGACTGATAACGGATAACTATTTATAATGCTTCATATTCATACACCTCCTT
Source organism: Saprospiraceae bacterium (assembly GCA_044350415.1). Taxonomy (GTDB): domain Bacteria; phylum Bacteroidota; class Bacteroidia; order Chitinophagales; family Saprospiraceae; genus M3007. The sequence goes on from JBILHQ010000080.1 coordinate 21,080, forward strand.
TGAAAATACTTCTTCCATTTTAGCACGGTCGAAGTTTTTTTCGTGGTTGGCGATAAAAACAGTGGCAACAGCGTTCCCAATCAGGTTGGTAATAGCGCGGGCTTCCGACATAAAGCGATCCACTCCAATAAGTAGTGCCAGGCCTTCGACAGGAATAACCTTAATAACAGAGAGGGTGGATGCCAATACGACAAAGCCACTCCCTGTCACCCCAGCGGCTCCTTTTGAAGTAATCATAAGCACCCCCATAACTGTCAACATCTCGCTGGTGGACAAAGATACACCATAAGCCTGAGACAAAAATAAAACGGCCATAGAAAGGTAAATCGTAGTACCATCGAGATTAAAGGAATAACCAGCCGGAACAACTAATCCGACCACTGGTTTGGAGCACCCCATTTTTTCTAATTTTTCCATCAGGGCCGGTAATGCCGCCTCACTGGAGGAGGTCCCCAATACGATAAGAATCTCTTCTTTAATATAATTGAGTAATCTCCGCAGACTAATTTTGTAGAAGCGCAGAATAGCCCACAGCACGCCAAAAATAAAAAAAAACATGGTGGCGTAAACGGTGGTCATCAACTTGGCCAATGGAACGAGGGTTTTTAAGCCAAATTTCCCAATCGTGTAAGCCATGCCGCCAAATGCACCAACAGGTGCAAAAAGCATCACGACGTGCAACGCTTTAAAAACATACCCAGATATGCGTTCCAGTATTCGGGTAATGGCTTCCTTACCGGCAAAGTTGCTTAACGAAGCACCGAGCAGAATGGATGCTGCCAGCACCTGAAGCGTACTGTTTCTAAGCAAAAACTGGTACCAGGTAAACTCTTCTACGCCCTTTAATATCGGGGCTACATTACCGCCACCTGCCGGGACAATGCCTGCACCAGGCTGCAACACCGTAGAGGTAAACAGCCCGATCAACAACGCAAAAGTGGTTACAACTTCAAAATAAATCAATGCTTTAAGACCAACTTTCCCAACTTTTTTCAAGTCCCCCATACCCGAAATACCCAACGTGATCGTCAGGAAAATAAGGGGATAGATGAACAGTTTGACAACATTGATAAAATTCTTCCCAAGAGGCTCCATCCGGATGCCTGTTTCCGGGGAGAAGTAGCCCATCAGCGCTCCGGCAATGATCGACAATAGGACCCAGGTGGTAAGGTTTGTTATTATTTTTCTGATGGACATTTCCTTTAAAAAAGCATGAGGTTGCGTAAAGAACATTTCTTTACACAACCTCATCAGCGCCAGGTTAGTTGATTTCCGGCTATCGACGGGAAACAGCCCCCCACATGGTGGCTAAAACCGGTAATACCCGAACAAATACCATAGCAGCAATCGCGATCGTTAGAATAAGCATGATGGTAGAATATAACTGTTATAAAAAAGTGGGATTAAAACCAAACAATGCTCTGGATTAAGGGGCGAAAATGGCACAACTATTTGGCATTTGCAATCTTTCCGGTGATTTTTTTTATTATTTAACCATAGTCGCGCTGAAGGTATCCTTGTTCCGGGTATTTGTGCTACCTTTGTCCTTATTATTCTCATTAAAAGACACCAAGGCGTATGGTCTATAACAGCATTTTAGAAACCATTGGCAAAACTCCTCTCGTTCGGCTCAACAAGATTGTTGAGCATATTCCCGCCACAGTTTACGCCAAAATTGAAGGGTTTAACCCTGGTTTAAGCGCAAAGGACCGCATTGCACTACACATGATTGAGCATGCTGAACGAACCGGATTACTTAAGCCCGGCGGTACCATCGTAGATGCAACCAGTGGAAATACAGGTTTTAGTCTTGCAATGGTCTCTGCAATAAAAGGTTATCGTTGCGTGCTTACTGTTACCAGTAAAATATCAGAAGACAAACTCAACAACCTCCGTGCCATGGGCGCCGAAGTGATTTTGTGTCCGAAAGATGCTAAGCCCAGCGATCCGGAATCTTATTATAGCAAAGCACAAAGTATTGCTAAAGAAATTCCCGGCGCTTATTATATCAACCAGAACTATAATTTAGACAACAGTGCCGCTCATTACATGAGTACTGGTCCAGAAATATGGGAGCAAACCCAGGGAAGAATCACCTGCCTGATCGGTTCGGCCAGTACTGGTGGTACGCTTTGCGGAACAGGCCGATATATTAAGGAACAAAAACCCGACCTGCGTATCATTGCAACAGATGCCTATGGCTCT
>JBILHQ010000277.1:0-6918 GCA_044350415.1 Saprospiraceae bacterium
ATCTGCTAAAAAAACGCCAGTCCTTTGTGCCCCTTTGTCAGCAGCAGAACGCCCGCCCGGCAGTAACGTATTGTTCAACAGCCAGGCTTTAACGCCATTATTTTTTTCCCAATCCATCCCCAATGCTAACCTATTGAATTTGTGGACCTTGAAAGTGATTGCTCCCGACAATATCCAGACGGCATATTTGGGACCATCTACCGAAACATATTCTATCCTTGCCATGCCCGCCTGCAAAGTTGTGCCCCAACGCCTTGTTGGTCTTTTTTGGACCAATAATTTTGGCAAATCACTTTTTCCTGAAAAATGAGGAGCATAAACTATCCCTGCAAAACCTCCGGGAATATTCATTCCGAAATTGGGCAGTGCATATCCACCATTAGAAAAATGAGTGAGTACAACCCCGAAAGACGCTCGCCAGTGAGGGATGACAGCACATTCGCCTCCTAAACGAAACTGCGTCACATTATTCCAATGTACTCCCAGCGCATTTTCAGTCGCATTGGTAAATGCATTATAAGGCCGTGTAGCCCAACCAATACCAGAACCCACGCGGAAAAAAATACCGCTACGGCCAAAACGCATCAGGGGAATGGTAAGATGAGGGAATACACCGATCAAGTTACCATGAGCACCTGCGCCGGGGTGCAGCCAAATAGCCGAAGCACCTAATGCCGGAAACCGATGAAAAACCTGCCAGTCGCGTTTCCCAAATGTTTGCAAATGAAAGCCTATCTCGCCGCCCTGTACCAATTGGCCGGTTCTGTTAGTCAATTTGGGGGTATGGCGGACAAATTTGCTGCAATAATAATTGCTGGTGATGATCAATGCTGGCTTGCGCAAAAGACCAGTATCCTTTGCAATCAAAGGAGGGTCCACTGAAGCGGCATGCAGGCCGTAGCTGTATATCCCGGCCAACCAACAGCACCCAACCATTAAAGCCATCCAGCGATATTGTCCGGATTTCATCAAAGGGAATTGAAATAAGGCAAAGCCAGGTCTTTTTCAGATACAATTACCTGGTGTAGGTCAAATTCCCAGTCGATAGCCAACCCGGGGTCGTCAAAACGAATACCGCCATCATGGGCTTTTGAATAATAATTATCGCATTTATAGACGAATTCGGCAGTATCGCTGAGCACTACATACCCATGAGCAAAGCCCCGGGGAACAAACATCTGGCGTTTGTTTTCACTGCTGAGGCGGATGCTGTACCATTTCCCGTAGGTTGGCGATGATTCCCGGAGATCGACCACCACATCCAGCACCTCACCTTCGATGACCCGAACTAATTTGGCTTGTGCCATTTCACCCGTCTGGAAATGCAATCCCCGCAACACACCAATAGTAGAACGCGCCTGGTTATCCTGCACAAAGAGCGTAGTTATACCTACCGTTTCCCAGGTTTTGGCATTATAACTTTCAAAAAAATAGCCCCGATCGTCCAGATGGATTTTAGGTTCAAAAACCACAAGGCCTCGTATAGGTGTTTCGATGAAAAACATTTTATGATGAAGAGGTAAAATGATGAAGCAATAAAGCGGGACAAAAGTAGCATTTTGCGGTACTTCCCAAAAGTAGTTTTTCCTAAATCATAACATTGAATTACTTTAGCACCTTAATTAACATAAATATCATGAAAATCAAATTCTGCGGCGCTGCACGCGAAGTCACCGGATCGGCTCACCTGATAACCCTGAATGACGGATTCTCCATTTTATTAGATTGTGGTCTTTACCAGGGTAACGATAATGACATGGCCACTTTCAACGAAAACTGGCAGTTTGATCCCACAAAAATTAATTGCCTGATTGTCAGTCATGCCCATATTGACCATACCGGGCGGGTACCCAAACTCGTGGCCGACGGTTTTACTGGTAAAATATATTCCACGCATGCCACGCGCGACCTTTGTGCTATTTTGTTGTTGGACAGTGCAAAAATTCAGGAAAGTGACGCGGAGTACCACAATAAAAAGCGCCATAATGCCGGGGAAGAAAAAAAACCCTTGTATACCATACGTGATGCCCAAAACACCATGAAATCTTTCTCCTCGAGCGGTTATGAAACCTGGTTTCATGTGCATCCGGATGTGCGCGTCATGTTCCGGGATTCCGGGCATATTTTAGGCAGTGCGAGTATAACCCTTGAAATAAAGGAAGGCGATCGAACCACCCTTATTGGATTTACTGGTGATATTGGCCGGCCTAACCGACCGATTTTGAGCGATCCGCAACCGCTGCCTGTAGTGGATTACCTGCTCTGTGAAAGTACTTATGGTGATCGGTTGCACGAATCAGCTCCGGGAGAAACCGAACATTTTTTGAATATTATTCACAGTACTTGTGTTGAAAAAAGCGGCAAATTGATTATTCCGGCTTTCTCAGTAGGGCGAACGCAGGAAATCGTGTACATGCTCGACCAATTGGAAAAATCTGGCCAGTTGCCGAAGATTCCTGTTTATGTCGACAGCCCGCTTTCCGTTAATGCCACCACTGTGTTTATAAACCACCCGGAATGTTTTGATGCCGAACTCCACGAGTATATGATGACCGATGAGAATCCGTTTGGATTCAACGACCTGGTTTATATCCATGATGTGGAAGCCAGCAAAAAAATCAATGATTCGGATAAGCCCTGCATAGTTATTGCTGCTTCCGGAATGATGAACGCAGGTCGTATCAAACACCATGTCAACAACTGTATAGAAAACGCCAACAATACCTTCCTGATGGTGGGTTATTGCTCCCCCGGAACACTTGGCGCGGAATTGCGCGACGGCGCGACCTCCATTCGTATATTTGGTGAAGAGAAACAGGTGCTGGCTCGTATTGAAGTGATGGACGGTTTTTCGGCGCATGGCGACCAAAAAGAAATGTTCGATGTGGTGCGCAACCAGATTTCTTCGGCAAAAAAAGTATTTTTGGTACATGGTACACCCGACAGACAAGAGCCTTGGCGTGTCTTTTTAATGGAAAACGGATTTAAGTGCGTGGAAATTCCTGCTTTGGGGGAGGAGTTTGAGTTGTAGTCCTACTTAACAATTTCCACCGGCACCGTTTTCGAATAAAACTCTGCCACCGCTTGTGCTGCAACACCAGACACATCGGTTTTGACCAGTTTTTTTCGCACGATATAAACCGTCCAGCTCCCGGGAGAGAGTTCTTTCATTTTGGCAGCAGGAAAGTCCACGCGTGGAAATTGGCCTTGCACATACAGGTCCATCGGCACTGTGAGGTTATCTTTTGCATTTTCCCAAATAAGCGTTAATGCTTCGCCGCGTTCCAGGCCGGCACCCTCCCAAGTGAGGGCTGCAGGTTTGCTCGCGGATAGTATTTTAGGGCTGAAAGTAAAACCAGGCATGTTGTTCATTTGGACAGTAAATGACAAACGCCCTTTGGCAGGGTCATCCCAACTAAACACGTGTTCCGCGATAAACTTGCCAGGAAACGCCTTCTGATAGGTTAGTCCGGCGGTTGGTAATACCGTCATTGGGCCTCCCTGGTACCGGATACCGCCTTTTACCTCCACAGGAACAGCATTGCCCGATGAGGCGCTACCAGCAGGTGCCAATTTCATAGTTGCCTGTATCAGTACATTCTCCTCGGCTTCCAGAATTCGAATATAGCAATCCAATATTTTTATGGTCTCCGGGGCTGCCGGTTTGGTCTGGCATCCCAAGATGCCAAATACGGTCATAATGTAAAAAAAGATCAATCGCATAGAATGGATTAAATATCTTTGCGCGCCTTAGACAGTTAAGAAGCGATATTTGAATGCAAAGTTCTGATGGTTTTATGGGAAATTCATAATTATTCACGAAACCATTCCGGCAATTCAATCATTCGAAAGGCTTATTCACATACTCTGGGTGTAATATGTGCATACAGGTGTTTACTTTTGATCTTTAAAATGGGCGGAAAAAGAGTGCTCATTACGGATGATTGTCATCCGTATTTGACAGAACGGTTGACAGTGCTGGGATATTCCTGCGATTTTTTTCCAGAAATCAGTCTGGAAAAAACACTGGAGACCATTCAAGACTATACTGGTTTGATTATCAACAGCAAAATTGTGGTCAACCGCCAATTTCTTGATAAAGCAGTTCAGCTGCGGTTTATTGGCCGACTGGGATCAGGCATGGAGATTGTAGACCGCGTATGTGCTGCAGAAAAAGGGGTTGCAGTATTTAGCAGCCCCGAAGGCAACCGGAACGCCGTGGCAGAACAAGCGTTGGGCATGTTATTAGCATTGGCCAATAATTTGTGCAGGGCCGACAGGGAAGTACGGCAGGAGATCTGGAGAAGAGAAGCCAACCGCGGATGGGAATTAAAAGACAAGGTGATTGGAATTATTGGATTTGGCCATACAGGTAGTAGTTTTGCGAGTAAATTATCAGGAATGGGAATGACCGTTCTTGCCTTTGACAAATACCTCCCTTACGGGTATGCAGATATAATGCCGTGGGTAAAGATGGTCCAAGGCCTGGAAGAAATTCAGGCACAAGCAGATATTATTAGTTTGCATCTGCCATTAACTGCAGCAACCAGGCATCTTGTTAACCAGGATTTTATTGAGCATTGCAGAAAAGGATTTGTGCTGATGAACACTTCGAGAGGAGCCTGTATCGATACCAAAGCAGTAGCAGACGGGTTAGACAGTGGGCAAATAGGCGGTGCATGTCTGGATGTATTTGAAAATGAAAAGCCCCCAACATTTTCTCCGGCAGAAAAAGAAGTATATAACAGGCTTTATTTAAAAGAAAATGCCATTTTTGCGCCACATATTGCCGGATGGACGCATGAATCGAAGCGAAAAATGGCAGAAATTCTCGCTAAGCGAATTGAAAACGTCACAAATTTGATCAATCATTAATCAATCATTGTATTATGGTACGTTCTTTACTACTAACCCTGACGATGCTCCTCGGGTGGAGCGCAGCAGTAGTGGCACAGACCTTCCTCACCGGGAAGGTGACCGATCCGGACCCCACCTCTGGTGGTGAACTAATTGGAGCCTCTGTTAAAGTCATGAAGGGTTCAACGTTTGTCCGTGGCGCTATCACGGACGTAAGCGGAGACTTCCGTATTTCTATTGACCCCGGTACGTATTCCGTGGAAGTGTCTTATACTGGTTATGGAACCAAGCGACTTGACGGCATCCCGGTACTGACAGGAGAGTTGAATATTGTAAATATCGAGCTCTCCTCCACCACCTTACTTAATGTCATTGACGTAGTAGGTTACAAGATAGATCTTGTACGCGCCGACCAGACATCAGGCGGTAAGACGCTCACCTCTGATCAGATCAAGAACCTGCCCACGCGTAGCGTTAATGCTATTGTGGCCACCACAGCAGGTACTTCTTCGATCGACGGCGGTGCAGTAACCATTAAGGGTTCCCGCTCTAATGGCACCAACTATTACATTGATGGTGTCAGGGTATCGGGCTCTATGCCTCCTGTTCAGGACATTGAACAATTGCAGGTGATTACCGGCGGTCTCGGCTCAGAGTATGGGGACGTTACCGGCGGTGTGATTTCTGTCCTGACCAAAGGACCTGCAAGCGATTTCAGTGGTTATGCAGAGGTGGAAAACTCTCGTGGTCTCGATCCGTATGGCTGGTTATTGGCTACCGCCAATATCAGTGGACCGATCATCAAACGCAAAAGTTCGGATGGTGTTCGGGAGCGCACCATTCTGGGTTTCCGCCTTTCAGGCCAGTACAATACGCAAAAAGACGATGATCCGTCAGCATTGCGTATTCCGCGTGCCAAAGGTAAATTCCTTGGTAATGACCAGCCATTTGGCAGTCAGTTTGAGGAAGGCAGCACGCTGGATTATCTTCAGCAGCACCCGCTTACCCGCCAACAGGGAAACATCATCAATACTGCTGAAAACTACACGAACGACAGCGTTGATATGCTGCGTTACCGTCCGTTTGAAGGCCGCAGGGATATTGACCTTACCGGAAAACTGGATTTTCGGTTCACCGACAATATTGACCTGAGCGTAACAGGTACTTATAAAGACACCAAAAACCAGTTTACGCCCGGCGATTACGGCGACAGTTACTGGCAATTATTAAACGCACAGAATAACCCAACCCAATACGACTCCCGCAAGCGTGTTTTGGGTCGTTTCCGTCACCGTTTGGGCAATCCTGAAAAAGAAGCAGAGAACAAAAGTTCATTTGGTATTGCCAATGCCAGCTACCAGATTCAATTTGGCTTCGAGCGCAGCAACAGCCATGTTTCCAGTCCATTGCACGGCGACAATTATTTTGATTACGGTTATATCGGTAAATTCAATTATGCCCTTGACACTGTTATCAGGGATATTGGAGGGCAACGGCTCCACATCGGTTATGGAGAGGTGTTTACTGGTTACGAATCCGGCGGTGTTAATCCCGGTTTCGAAGCATATAATGAATTTGCCAATACAGAGTTCATTAACTCCTATATCGTTCAGAACGGTCGTTTTTCTAACGTTTATGATGATATCTGGAGCGGCATGCACGCTAATATTGGTGTAGGCTACAATAATAACAGCAAGTCAGAGAACGATGTTGTTACCATCAATGCATCGAGCAACTTTGACCTGAAGCTTGGCAAAACCGGCACTCACAATATCCAGTTTGGATTATTGAATGAGCAGCGCACAGAGCGTTCATGGGCACTTAGTCCTTTCTCCTTGTGGGATCTGGCGCGCCAATTGGCCAATCGCCATCAAAACGGTTTAGACACAGGTTTGGTGATCGATACCAAAATTATCGACGGTATTCCCGTTGATGTGTATGGTTATTTGATAGCTCCACCTTCAGATGCGCGTTTTTATAAAGAATTGCGTAAAAAACTTGGTGTTTCTGAGCAAACATGGGTAAATCCTTTACAATTGACACCAGACCAACTCAGTCTCG
>JBILHQ010000081.1:0-23133 GCA_044350415.1 Saprospiraceae bacterium
CAGTTGTAAGCTTCACATGCGCTGACCTCGGCACTCAACTTGTTGAGCTGTGGTCAATTGACAAAGGCGGTAACGCAGACTTCTGCGAAACTTATGTATTGATTCAGGATAATGCGGGCGTATGCGGTAGTAACGCAGACGTTGCAGGTGCACTGAAAACAGCAACTGCACAGGAAGGTGTAGAAAGCGCAACAGTAGAAATCAATGGTTCTAACAATGGTACACCATTGTTTAATACCATCTTCTCTGGTGTTACTGGTAACTACGCATTCACGAATGCATTACCATTGGCTTCTAACGCTACAGTTACTCCAACACTCGAACTTGACCCATTGAATGGTGTTAACACTTATGACTTGATCCTGATCAGCCGTCATATCCTTGGTCTCGAGCCGTTGAACTCTGCTCACAAACTGATCGCTGCTGATGCTAACAAATCTGGTACAGTAACCACATTTGACGTAGTTGAACTTCGTAAGTTGATCCTCGGAACATACACTGAACTGCCAAGCAACAGCAGCTGGCGCTTCGTTGACAAAGCACAAACTTTTGCAAATCCTCAGAATCCTTTCGCTGAAGTTATCCGCGAAAATCTGACTATTGCAACTATCCAGGGCGATGTCAACAATGGTGACTTCGTAGGTGTGAAAGTAGGTGACGTTGACGAAACTGCTACTCCTAACAACCTCGTTTCTTCTGACGACCGTACAACAGGTACACTGTTGTTTGATGTTGAAGATCGCGCGGTTAAAGCTGGCGAACAGTTCACTGTTAACTTCAAAGCTGCTGACAAAGCAAATGGCTACCAGTTCACCATGAACCTCAACAACCTTGAGGTAGTGAACATCGTTCCAGGTGCTAATATGACTGCTGACAACTTCGGTGTATTTGCCGACGCTATCACAACTTCTGCTAACGATACTGACGGTGAGTTCACTGTTAACTTCCGTGCAAAAGCTGATGGTCAGTTGAGCCAAATGATCGGCGTATCCAGCCGTATCACTAAAGCGGTTGCATTCGATGCTACTGCATCTAAATTGGAAGTTGCTTTCCGCTTCAACAAAGGCGGTGTTAGCTCTATCACAGGTGTAGGTTTCGAATTGTACCAGAACTCTCCAAACCCATTCGTTAACAAAACATTCGTAGGATTCCACCTCCCAGAGGCTACTTCTGCAACATTGAGTGTTTATGACGAAACAGGACGCGTTCTGTACACAACTACTGGTGACTTCGCAAAAGGTTACAACGCAATCGCTCTTGATCGCGCTAACCTCCGCGCTAACGGTATGTTGTACTACAAATTAGAAACAACTACTGACAGTGCAACTAAGAAGATGATTCAGTCGAAATAAGATTAATTAAGGAATGGTTTTGGCCTCCAACCCGGGGGTCAAAACCAAACCTAATTTATCTTTTTCTCTGTTAACTTCATAGAAAAAGTGGCGACGAGCCCGCCATTATCACTAAATATCGATTTTAAACATACTTTAAAATCGGTTTTTGGGATGGCCTCTCTCCGGGAGTCGGAGGGGGGCTTTTTTTTATTTTTGATTTACGATGATTACGATTGACGATCTTTTAAGCAGTTTACCGCAACAGTCCAAGGTATTTGCTTGTTTATGACTGTATTTCTGTCAATTATTGCCATCTTTGCAATAGCGTACTGTGAAGGAATGGTAAATCGCGCTTTGACACCGCTCAGTAACAAATTCGAATCCATCGTAAATGAAAAACATGTTTTCTAAACTCAGCGCCTGGATACTCTTTGATCTTTGGGGATGGAAAGTAACCGGTGCATATTCACACCAGGTCAAAAAACTGGTGCTTATTGTTGCTCCGCACACTTCCAATTGGGATTTCCCCATTGGTGTTTTAGTGCGCAGTGCCTTAAATATTGATGCCTACTTTGTTGGAAAACATACTTTGTTTGTTGGACCATTAGGTCCAGTAATGCGGTGGTTGAGGGGTATTCCGGTCGACAGAAGGAAAAACTCCAATTTTGTACAAGCTACTGCTGCTGTTTTTGCCCAAAATGAATACCTGCACATCGTAATGGCACCGGAAGGTACCAGAAGTAAAGTCGAAAAATTCAGATCTGGATTTTATTATATCGCCAAAGCAGCCGGAGTACCTATTCTGCTTTGCACTTTCGACTGGGAACACAAAACGATCCATTTTGATCCGAATCTTTTTATCCCAACGGCTGATGAAACAGCCGATATGGCATTTCTGTGGAATTATTACAAGGGAATAAAAGGCAAAAATCCTGAAAAAGGAATATTATAATTCATTATGAGTGGAATAAAAGCATTTGCGCCAGCTTCTATTGGAAATATTGGCGTGGGATTCGATATTATGGGATTGGCCCTCGAATATCCCGGTGATGAAGTGATTGCCCGGAAGAGCAATCAAAAAGGCGTACGGATCACCAAAATGACCGGTCATCATGGCAAACTACCTTACGAGCCGGAAAAAAATACTGCCGGAGTGGCCGTAATAAAATTGCTCGAGTATTTGGGCAATCCCGAAACAGGTATCGACCTGGAGGTGCATAAAAATCTGCCTTTGGGAAGTGGAATGGGAAGTAGTGCGGCAAGTGCTGTTGCTGCTGTATGGGCAACCAGTGAATTGCTGCGCACAGGGCTGTCTAAAAGGGAATTACTTCCGTTTGCCTGTGCTGGTGAGGCTGTGGCCTCAGGGAGTATTCATGGTGATAATGTGGCCCCTTCTTTGCTCGGTGGTATCATTCTGGTCAGAGAGAACACCACTTACGATGTACAACGGCTTTATGTCCCACGTGGGTTATACGTGGCATTGGTACACCCCGCTATAAAAATATTAACACAAGATGCAAGAGCAATTCTGAGCGATACCGTTCCCATGAAAGCCTTTATTCAACAAACTGCGAATGCTGCCGCCTTTGTTATCGGGCTTGCTAACGGTGATTTTGAACTGATCGGTCGTTGCCTACGCGATGTTGTTATTGAGCCTCAAAGAGCAAAATTAATTCCGGGTTTTTACGCCGTTCAATCTGCTGCAATGACGGCAGGCGCTCTTGGATGTACAATATCAGGTGCAGGACCAGCAATTTTTGCCCTGTGTGCCAATAGCCTCACGGCAGAAAATGCTGCAGTCGCCATGCAGCATGTGCTTACCGAACAGGGAATTGACAGTACAATTTACTTATCGTCGGTGAACCAGGAAGGCGCCGTTATTTGTTAAGGAACCTAAAAAGTTGCCTTGGGTTGTTCTTTGTAAGAGAAAATCCATAAGCCTGCGATCGTAAGTAAGCCATTGAGCAGGATCGTTAAAAAGCCGATATCAAACCATTGCTTGCAGCTCATTTCAAGTGCCCAGGTAAGTAGTGGTGCTGCAATACAGACGTAAGGGATATACTTGTCGTGAAGTTTGTATTGGGTGAACAGACCAAAAGAATACAGTCCCAATAACGGTCCGTAAGTATAACCTGCCAATTTAAAAATTAAGCCAAGTACTGCGCCATCACTGAACGCATAAAGGAGCCGGATAATAAAAACGAATAAGACTGCAAATCCAAGATGGACAAGCGTGCGGCTTCTTTTTTGTTGTTTTTGGTGTGCTTCGGATATCTTTAACTGTTCTTCTGCAGGCGCGTAGGGATCGATTTCCGGCATCTTTTTTTCAAAATTGAGGAAGTCTACGCAAAAGGAGGTTGTCAATGCTGTTAAGGCACTGTCTGCGCTGGCATAAGTACTGGCAATTAATCCCAGAATGAAAAATATTCCCGCTGCGGCATCCATGTGTGTGAATGCAATCTTAGGATATAACTGATCTGTTCTTGCGGGTATTTCAAGCCCAAGAGAGTTGGCGTAAAGGTATAGCAGGCTGCCTAAGACCATGAACGCAAGATTGATCACAATCAAATAACCACAAAAAACAAACATGTTTTTTTGGGCTTCTTTGATGTTTTTGCAGGCAAGATTTTTTTGCATTAAATCCTGGTCAAGTCCGGTCATTACAATTGCCACCAATGCACCGCTTACAAACTGTTTGATAAAATGGTTAGGATCGGTCGCAAAATTATCAAAAAAGAAAACCTGGCTGTATTTGCTATGCGTAACGGCTCCCCAAATCTCTCCCAATCCATTCAGATTCAACGTTCTGCCGACTGAAAAAACAGTCCAGACCACAGCCGCTATAAAAAAGGTGGTCATGATGGTATCAGTCCATATAATCGTTTTTAAGCCACCTTTAAAGGTATAAGCATATATTAGCCCAAGCATGAGTATGATGGTCACTTCAAATGGTACGTGAAGCGGAGCGAATACCCAGGTTTGCAGCACTACTGCAGCCAGAAACATCCTTGCAGCCGATCCAACTGTCCTGGAAAGAATAAAGAATGCAGCACCGGTTTTATAGGAACGATAGCCAAACCGTTCTTCCAGATATCCATAAATGGATGTCAACTGCAACCGGTAATACAATGGCATCAATATGGTGGCAATTACAAAGTAGCCTACCAAGTATCCCAATACCACTTGCATATAACCGAATCCGCGGTTTACACCACTTTCCAGCCCCACAGAACCAGGCAAAGAAATAAAAGTCACGCCGCTGATACTGGTGCCTATCATGGCATAGGACACCACATACCATGGAACATTCCTGTTGGCCAGAAAAAAACTTTCATTGGTCGTGTTTCTTCCGGTATACCAAGCCACTCCAATGAGCATTAAAAAGTAGCCGAGGAGGATGGACAGGACAAAAACTGGTGATAAATCAACGTTCATAAAAGGAATTACCTGAAAAAAGGTAAAAATTTTTTCCCAAAGGTAGTTTTTTTATTACTTTAACAACTTTTATACCCAATAATTTAAAAAAGTCTCTACCTTTGTTTTGCTTTTAAACTAACCCGCTCCTTTAGAATGTTCGACCGTTTTCTGAAAAAAAGCAACCCCAATAACGAAAATACAACCAACACTGATGAGCATAAATCATCGCTGGATGAGTTGTCGCAGAGTATGCAGGTAATTGACAAAGATAAAATGAAACAGATTGCGGGTGGACTTACTTCCAGCCCGCAGTTTTCTGATCGTTTCGACTGGAATTCAACTCCGGGCGGTAACGTGCCCTCATAACTCTGGTTATATTGATTTTGGTTCACAACAGAAGCCACCCCGTTTGATACGGGGTGGCTTCTGTTGTTCTGGATGGATCAGGTGATGTTGTCACTACCCAAAATGTCCCTACCTTTAGCCTTGTAATGATAAATGATATTCAGGGGCATCCTCGCCCAGTTTTGTACGGTCTTATAGGCTTTCCACTTGGGCATTCGTTTTCAAAACGATATTTCACTCAAAAATTCAGGATAGAAGGTATTCATAATACTTTTTATGAACTATTTCCGCTGGAGGAAATAGAACAATTCCCGGATTTACTGGAAAACAATCCAGGATTAAAGGGAGTTAATGTTACTATCCCTTATAAAAAAGCGGTTATTCCTTATCTGAATGAGCTGGACGAAACGGCTGCCGCAATTGGTGCAGTAAACTGTATCAGTATCGGCCCGGGGAATTATCTGAAAGGATATAATACTGATGCCATTGGGTTCGAACAATCACTTTGTCGGGCAGGAGAAGGCCATTGGGCGACAAGACGGACGGAGGCTATCATACTTGGCGATGGCGGGGCTGCCAGTGCGGTGCAGTATGTACTGACAAAAATGAAAATGAATTGTGTGATGGTAAGCCGTAAAGTATCTCCTGTTCCGGAGGCTGCGGTGCCCGTTATTTCCTGGGAGAATTTAGGAGGCCATCTGATGCATTTGAAGTCGAAAAAAAGCGGTGAGCCGGTACTTATTATTAATACTACCCCCCTAGGGATGGCTCCTTCTGTCCAGGATTGTCCCCAATTGCCATTTGAACTGCTTGGGCCCGAACATTTAGTCTTTGATTTGATATATAATCCCGAAGAGACCTTACTTTTGCAGCGTGCAGAACAACAAGGGTGCTCCACATTGAACGGTCTGGAAATGTTGTATTTACAAGCAGCGGCAGCTTGGGCAATTTGGAGTGCTAATCCCTGATAAACGAACCCGCCACGGCTATGTCTGAGAAAAATATTAATGCGGCAAACACAAATTTGCCTGACTTTACTAATACCGCTACTGCCTTTTCCCACCTTTCTGATCAGGAATTGAAAAAAATGTCCTGGCTGTTCAATATGATGAACAGGCCTTGGCTAGTAAAATACGGTTCTTCTTTAGGCTTGTTGGCCGTAGAATGGAATCTGCCGTTTGCCAAACGTATTATCAGGCAAACTATTTTTGAACAATTTGTAGGCGGTTCCACCTTACTGGATTGTCAAAAAAGTATAGAAAGGCTGGCTTCCCTGCATACCTTTACTATTTTGGATTATGGTGCGGAAGCGAAAGAAACAGAGCAGGACTTTAATCACACGATGACTGAAAATATCCGGGCTATTGATTTTGCCAGTCAGTCAGGTGGGAAAATTCCAGTGATCAGTACCAAAGTGACTGGTCTGGCCCGGTTTTCATTGATGGAGTCTATTCAAAGTAAAGCAACACTCAACCGGGAGGAATTGAACGAGTACCGCAATGTGTTGAAAAGATTAGATACTATTTGTTACCATGCAGCGGCGAAAGGCGTTTCCGTTTTTATCGATGCAGAAGAAAGCTGGATCCAGGATACGCTCGATCATCTGGTATGGTTGATGATGAAACGGTACAATAAAGAACGGGTAGTGGTATTCAATACTTTTCAAATGTACCGGCATGACCGCCTGCAATTCCTAATGGAAAGTTTTGACAGGGCCAGGGAACAACATTTTTTACTGGGTGCCAAACTGGTACGCGGTGCCTACATGGACAAAGAACGCCATCGTGCGGCAGAAAAGAGATATACCAATCCTATTAATTCTGATAAACAAACTACTGATGATTTATACAATATTGCCCTTCGTTTTTGTGTGGACAATATTGAGCATTTAGCGGTGTGTAACGCGAGCCACAATGCAATCAGTAATATGTTATTGGCTGAATTGATGCAACGAAAAAATATTCCTGCTGATCATCCGCACGTATTGTTCAGTCAATTATATGGAATGAGCGATAACCTGACTTTTAATCTTTCAAAAGCAGGATATCGTGTGGGAAAGTACATGCCTTACGGGCAGGTACACGATGTGATTCCGTATCTGATCAGGCGGGCACAGGAGAACTCTTCCGTCACGGGTGATGCTGGCAGGGAATTACTACTCATTAAGAGTGAAGTGGCGCGCAGGGGAATCTGATAAGGTTATTTGATGCTCAAATATTAACGTTGTTGCGGTGGCTCCCACCGCAACAACGTTAGTAAATAATAAGGTTTATTGATGGTTGTTGAAGTGTGTAGACGACCTTTTACACGACTATCCGGCGGTAATTACAGTCCCGCTCCGATTCAGCGTAACTCTTTGATTAAAAGTATCCTACATATACTGCAATAATAAAAAATTGCAACTATTTACCATAGCGGCCACTAGTTTTCACATAGAGTACACAGGTGCAATGTCCACTAAGAGTACTCTTCGCTGTATGTATTCTATGTGAAAATCTCCTATGTAGTAAATGGTTGCAAAAAATCATCAATTAAGGGGATTCCAGGCTTGCGTTCAGCAACGCGTCACCAATATTTTACATCATCTAAATGGTTATGTAGCACGATTTACGCCCATTCAGAAGTCTTGCTGTCAATCAACATAAATCTCATCCTATGGAAAGTTATTGGTGACACGTTGCTAAACTATGCGTCATGCAATACCAGCATTGGAATCTGTACCCTTCCTGCCAGTGTGCGGGAAATACTTTTGGAAAACAAGTTATGGAACAAGGAGTGGTGGTGTGCAACACCCGCTAATACCCCACTGTTAGTAGACTCAATATAATTGTCGATGGCATTTACCACATCCTTATCGTGGATATAATGGAAATAATGATCAATTCCATGCAGTTTTTCTGATATTTTTTTCTCTTGTTCTACCTGTGGGGTTGCATTTTCAGGCAAAATATGCAAAATGTTTAATTTGGATTCATGCGCTTTAAGGAGCATGGATAATACCTGGTGTGACTTAACATTAATTTTAAAGTTGAAGTCGGTGGCTAATACAAATTGCTGAACAGTTTTAAAGACAGTATCAGGAGGAACAGTAAACACGGGAACTTCTGTATTGACAATAACCCCGCCTGCTGTACTTCCCAGGAAAATACCTTTCAGCCCTGTAGCACCTGTGGTCCCCATTACAATAAGCGCAGCGTGCAGTGCCGCAGCCGTTTCACCAATGGTGCTGACCGGAAATCCAACATTACAAATAATATCTGTTTTAATATTGGTAAAGCCACATTCTGCAACGTGCCTGTCGGTCCAGTCCTTCAGGTCTTTATTTCTTTGTTCTATATATTCATCTATCCAGAAAGCATCATACATGTTATTATTAATTCCATCATTGGGAAAAATGACATGCAATGTTGTGATTTCTGAGCCTGTCCTTGAAGCCAGATACAACGCATATTTCAGCGCATTGCCGGAACAAGGGGAAAAATCGATTGGTACCAGTATTTTTTTCATAGGTAAATATTTTAGTCTTGTTCGCGATAGTCAATTGGATCTGGAATATAAATACTTTGTTGGTCGGATGCAGTACCCCTGGCTTCCTGTTGTACCAACGTAAGGTCGTCGGAAACCGTACTTTGGAGCCACGTTTCTCCTGACCGCCTGAATACATGGACATGAAGCCCAAATTCTTTCTCTAATTGTTGTTCCAATTGCCACACCGTGGTACCTGCTGCAACGATAAGTTCTCCATCCGTAGCGAATGTTGGTACAATCTGACCTACTGTTTGCGTGTCATCATCAATCATAAACTTAGCGCTTGTACCGTGGTGCGCTTCATGCGGTTTGGTAAAAAAAACCAATTTAAGATGTGGCCATGTTGCTGAAAAAGCCTTCTTGATCTCTTCGATTGGCGTGTCCTTGTGAATTGCAATTTTCATAATATCCAAATTTTGATACAAAGTTATTGACCATGGAGCGCTGTTTCGGTGACCCAGGTCATCATGCAAAATGACAAATATTTAATTCAAAACGATGAAAAAAGAGAAAAATGTTGTCATTTTTCGGGTTAAGTTAATGTTGTTTTTCACAGTATTTTGGATTTACAAATAGTTGATTGTGTTTAATTTAGATATTTTTTTAACAAAATTACAGTACTTTTTTTAGGGTAAAAATGATGTAAAACTGTCCATAATTCAGAATAGTCTGTGCCGCACTTTTGACTTCATAATTAACAACAAACGAAGTTATCATGACACAGATCAACAACATTTTCGCCATCAACGCCATTGTTACTGAAAGCCTTTCTGCTAACGTTATCATCATTGATGTAACCGGCGTATAGTCATAAAAGGTTATTCTGCGACCAAACGATAAATTTGTTAGCGGAATTTCGGTAATAATCGGCATAATACCCGATATTCGCACCCTAAATGAATGAACTGCGCGAATTAGCCGGAATTGTCAATAAAAACAAACTGAGAGCGGTTGCTAATGTTACCGGCAAAACGTTCCTTCCCGGGCCAATGGCGCTCAAGCTTTACGATCTGGTTGCCGAAAATAAGGTCAATACAGACGAGGAGGCTATCGCCATTCTTTTTCCGGGAAAGACAAAAAATGCGATGCAGCCCTATCAGCGTATCAAAAATGCCCTTTGGGACTATTTGATACAAATGCTGCTGGTAATTGATCCTGCTTTGCCGCAGTATAATGCCCGACAGCGGTCTTTTTTCGAGTGCCATAAAAAGTGGGCTGCGATAAAGATTCTGATCGGAAGAAATGCTCACCGGAGTACTATTGAAGTCGCCAGCGAAGTCTATAAGCTGGCCCGTAAATATGATTTTACAGAAGTTGCTCTTGATGTTGCCCGAAGCATGCGCTTGTATTATGGCTCCATTGAAGGTGATCTGAAAAAACATACCCTTTACAGCAAAGAGGTGACCATGCTGGAAGAAATGTTCCGGTACGAAAATTTGGCTGAATATCACTACACCGATCAGATTATTGGCTTTGTCAACAGTAAAGCGGCTCAAAAAAATATCAATTTTGAAGCATCCAAGTTATTTGAGCAAATTGAACAAGGGCTTCATCTGTACGATTCTTACCGGCTCCATTTTATGGGGCGCCTCCTCGAAACGTTAATTTATTCCAGTATTAACGATCATAAGAATACCATTGTAGTTTGTGATAAGGCCATTCGTTTTTTTGAATCCAAAAATTATACTGCGAATGTGCCGCTTCAGGCATTCCTGTATCAGGAGATGGTTTGCTATTTACAACTGCGGGACTATGACCGTGGGCGTGCTGCTGCTACCCGTGGTTTGTCGCTCCTGCAAGAGGGTTCCTTTAACTGGTTTAAATACCAGGAGTTGCTTATTTTTCTAACCTTCCACACCGGAAAATACCAGGATTCTTTTGAAATATATAAAGTAACCGTCAAGCACCGGAGATTTGCCACGTTACCGGCAGGTATTCAGCAAATCTGGAAAATATTTGAAGCATACCTGCATTATTTACTGGCGAGTAACCTGATTTTACCGGAAGAGGATGAAAAGGCAATGATCAGCCGGTTCAGGATGGCCAGGTTCCTCAACGAAACGCCATTGTACAACAAAGACAGGCGGGGACTGAATATTCCGATTCTGATCTTTCAGATCTTATTTTTAATTTTGACAAAGCGATACGATGAGACCATCGACCGGATAGAAGCGATCGAAAAATACACCACCAGGTATTTGAAAAAAGACGATAATTTCAGGAGTAACTGTTTCGTTAAAATGTTGTTGCAAATTGCCGTTGCGGGCTTTCACCAAGCTGCTGTAGCCCGGCATGCCGATAAGTATATAAAAATGTTAGATAAGGTGCCGCTCGATTTTGCCAATCAAGCGCATGATATTGAAATTGTTCCTTACGAGGTATTGTGGAAACTGGCAATTGACTCATTGAGCAATACCGTTTATAAACCACGTGCTGCCAAAAAGACCAGTAAGTAAGATTTGACAGGCATGCTCTAAAACTTAGGGCAAAGAATTCCTTCTCCTTCGTAATTGCCTAAATAGGCGATAGAAATCTCAAAAGTCCCCTGGCGCTGTTTGGCCCCTAACGCTTTGAGATTCATATCGTAACTGAGTCCGACCAATACATTGCTCAATTCAACGCCTACGAGCAGAACCGCTGCATCAACACCAATGCCATTGTCGTTCCTGACTGGACGCACCCATGAACCCAGGTGGAGTGCGGATGCACCGTATTCGCCAAGTAAAAACCGGAAATTAGCACCTGCATTGGTTTGAAAATGTGGCCCCTGACTGGCTACCAAAACCCTTGGCTGAAATGTTGTTCTGCTTTGCCGGCCTCCAACCGGGATGTTGGCCGCTATTTGTGCAGAATATTTGCCGGGAAGCTGATCTCCTTTTTCCGTTTGGCGGTCAAAGGAAACCGTAGGGCTGTTAAAGTGATGGTAGGCTACTCCTGCAAAAAAGTTAGCCTTGCTGCCCACCTTTGCAGAGTAGTTGATCCCAAAATTCATATCTAAGTAGGCAAAATTATTGGCAGGCAAATCTTCGAGCGTGCTGCCGGTGTATCCGGAATATCCGTCAAATTGATCGTGAAATTTTAATGAACCGTAATTGACATTTCTTTGGGTTATGCCTGTTTGAAAGCCCGCAGATAAGAATTGGTCGTTGTTCACCCCTAATGATTTGTGGTAGGCCAACGATAATGCAATTTGGGTGGTGTTAAAATCAATGACGCCCACCCGGTCGTTGGTAAATAATAATCCCAGACCAATTGCGTCCTCCTCCACCCGGCTGCGACGGGGCGAAAATCGGAAATCGCCGGCCACCGCAAATGACTGTACAGGTTCGTCCAGCACACTGCGCCATTGATCCCGATAAATAGAAGAAACCCTGTATTTTCCTTCAAAAGCGCCGGTTAAAGCGGGATTGAGGGTCATCGGAGCAGCATAGAACTGCGTAAAATGTTGATCCTGAGCTGTTGCGTGTTGGGCAATTACGATAATAGCTGTAGCAGCAATAACGAGGCGGATAATCAGTTTTTGCATAAATCTGGAATTAAATAAGCAAAACAAGTGGGCCTTCAAACCAAACTTGAAGACCCACTTGCTATTTCATATTAATAACGCAAAGGTAAAGAATTAATTCCTTAACGGCTTGCCATTTTCAAGCATGTACTGAATTCGCTCGAGTGTTTTTTGTTCTCCACAAAGGGAAAGAAACGCTTCTCTTTCAAGGTCAATCAGGTATTGTTCACTGACGTTTTGCGGGGAAGTGAGGTCGCCTCCACAAAGAACAAATGCCACTTTTTTCGCAATTTTGATATCGTGCTCAGAGGCATAATTGCCTAACTTAAGCGAATGTGCCGCGACGTAAAGGGCCCCAAGTCCGGTGCGGCCCAGTACAAATACATCCGAACGCGGAATGGGCTGTATGTAATTGGGGGCGAGCGCAAGCACCACTTTTTTCGCTTCAGAGATATTTCGATTAGTGTTCAGTGAAATATGATCTTTGGATGATGTCAAATAACCAAAATGGAATGCTTCATGGGCAGAAGTCGCTACTTGTGCAGTGGCGATTGTTTTGAAGCGTTCCATTAACGACGGAATTTGAACATTGCCTTCTTTGGTGATTTCATCGCTCAGTCGCACCGCAAATTCTTTAGTACCTGCCCCTCCCGGAATAATTCCGACACCAACTTCGACCAAACCGATATACGATTCAGCAGCTGCCACTACAGCATCGCAGTGCATCGACAATTCACAACCACCTCCAAATACAAAACCCTGGGTGGCTGCCACAACCGGAATAGCGGAATATCGCAGCCGCATGGAGGTGTTTTGGAAAAGGCTGACTGCCATATTCAACTCATCCCATTCCTGTTGATAGGCCAGCATAGCCACCATCATCAGGTTAGCGCCCACGGTAAAATTGGTGGCATTGTTACCAATGACAAGTCCCCGCCAGCCTTCTTCCTCCGCAATACGGATGCTCTCATTGAGGCCGCGCAGAATACCTTCTCCGATGGCGTTCATTTTGGAGTGAAATTCCAGGCACAATACACCATCACCGATATCGTGAAGGGTACATTCCGGATTGCCAAATACGGGTTTTTTATCCCGGTAGTTATCGAGAATGATAAATGATTCAGCTCCGGGAATGGGTTCATATTTGGCGGAGGCAGGGTTGTAACAATGCCTGACACCACCTTCTGACTTATAAAAACCAGTATGTCCATCGGCCGCCATTTTCTTTGCCCAATCCGCTATTTTTTCACCCTGGGCTTCAGCCAGTTGGATGCCTTCATTCAGCCCGAGCATGTCCCAGATTTCAAAAGGCCCTTTTTCCCAGGCAAAACCGGCGCGCAATGCATCGTCAATGGCAAAAGCAGTATCTGAAATCTCCGGAACGCGGTTGCTCACATAAGCAAAAAGGCCAAGTAAGGAACGTTGGAGGAGTTGTGCGCCTTTATCGTCTCCTTTGAAAATGGCTTTGATGCGCCGCGGAAGTTCCTCCATTTGTTTGAAGGCGTCGAGGATAGGGAGTTTTTCCTTTTGGGTGTTTTTATACTCCAGTGTATGAAGATCGAGAGCGAGCACCACCGGGCGGCCTTTGGCATCCCGTTCGCCAGTCTTTTTATAAAAACCCTGTCCTGTTTTGTTGCCGAGGAATTTATTGTCTGCCAGAAATTGCATAAAAGGCAGTGCCTCAAAAGTACCGCGCTGTTCGTCATCCGGGCAGTTGTCCCGAAGGCCGTTAACTACGTGGTTAGCAGTGTCTAATCCTACAAGGTCGCCTAATCGGAATGTTCCTGTTTTAGGGCGGCCAATGGCGGGGCCCGTCAGTGCATCGACGGTATCGATGCCTAAGCCCAGTTCATAAGTAAGTTGGTATATTTTAGACATGGCATATACCCCAACCCGGTTGGCAATGAACGCAGGCGTATCTTTGCAGTGTACCGTTTGTTTGCCCAGTTTGGCATCGCCGTACTGCATAAAGAATGCAGTTACATCGGGATCTGTATGTGCAGTGGGGATCACCTCCAACAGGCGCATATACCGCACTGGGTTGAAGAAGTGGGTTCCACAGAAGTATTTTTTAAAATCGTCACTTCTGCCTTCTGCCATCAGATGGATGGGAATGCCGGATGTATTGGAGGTGATCAGTGTTCCCTTTTGGCGAAACTGCTCCACCTTTTCAAAAAGTTGCTTTTTGATATCGAGTCGCTCGACCACGACCTCAATAATCCAGTCGTATTCGGCAATTTTTTTCAGGTCATCGTCAAAGTTGCCGATTGTTATTCGTTGGGCAAACTTAGCGTCGTAAAGTGCTGCCGGTTTTGCCTTTAACGCATTTTGCAAGGCATTTTGAGCCATGCTGTTGCGAAAAGCAGGTTTAGCAAGGTCTTCCGGGGAGGCGTTCATCGGAAGAATATCGAGCATGAGTACTTCATGCCCGCAACCTGCTAAATGACAGGCGATTCCGGAACCCATAAGGCCGGAGCCAAGAACAGCGACTTTGCGAATGCGTTTATTGAGCATAATCTAATAGCGAAAATTTGCTGGCGAAGGTAACAACTGTTTGATAATTATGGAAATGTAATTTCCATTAATGACATGCTCTTACGATCGGTATACCGACTCCACCTTTTCAATAAAGGTTTTATACGTTTCTTCGGGTATTTTATGTTTCATGGATTGCAGGAACTGGCAAAGCTTAAGGTATTCATTTTCAGTGAGTACATCGTCTTCCATGAAGGCATTGAAGAGTTCCAGGAAGTTCTCGGATACGTTGCGCGCAAAATCAATCCGGCGAACTTTGTCATCTACAAAAGCCATAAAATATAGTCCTTCATTGTAGTTCAGCTTTCGTTGGAGTACCAAATCATTTACTTCATTTTTGATTCGCTCCAGTTCTTTGGACGACTCTTCTGCGCTGACTTGTTGTTCTTCAAAGGCATTGTAAATGATTTGGGCCTTTTCGCCATAATTGCGGATCATTTTTTCTCTTCGCCGGAATATCCACCAACCGATGAGAGTCGTCAACAGAGCAGTGGCGGTAACCATGGTGATTTCCACCAAATAGCCGGTATCGTTCAACCAGGTGATCTGTCGGTCAAAAAAATTGGTGTGCGGCTCCAGGCCGAGCGTGCTTACGGTGTAGTCAAGGTCGTCAAAATCACTATTCTGCAACGGCTTGCCCCGCCCCAGTGAATTAATGTGCGTGATATAAGTATTCTTTAAATCAAATAAACGCTCCGGCCGGTAGCTTTTGCGCACATTACTACCCTGGCCAAGTTCATATCCCGGACCATACCGTTTGCGCATCATGGCATTGGCTTTTAAAAAATAAAAGACCATACGGCGGCGGTTTGCCGTACTTACCAACGCAGATAATTCAGCCCGTTTTTCACTGCTGTCCCCTTTGAATTCGCGGAGTGTTTCTTTTCTGTACTGGTCAAAGTAGTCGAGTAATTCACAAGCATCCGGCGGGTTTTCGTATTGTTGGCCGAGTCGTTTATAGTGCTCTTCATTGAATTCCACCCTGGATCCCGGGCCGAGGTGGGCTACGGAAAACATGTAAAAATTTTTCGGCATATCAATGTTTTTTCCACCTAAAACGGCTGCCTCTTTGGTAGAGCTCATGTGTTCCCAAAGTTCAGGCCCAAAGAATGTTTCTGGATTTATTTTATCGAAATTGTCGATAACGCAGACAAATTTTTGTTGGGGATTTTGCTGGCACCGTTTCCAAAAATCGAGTAAAAGACCAGGGAGGAACTGGTTCTTTTCATTTTCCCTGCCGATATATTTTTTGTGTAATTCCAGGTCGAACTCTGGTGAACACTTGATCGTAATGACATTTTTCACCGGATCGGTAGCCATAAAGGAAGCGGCTTTTTCAGCAAGTTTGGTAGTGCCTGTGCCCGTGACACCTGCTAAAACAATAAACTTTCTTTTTTCTGCTTCTCTGCAAAAATTCCGGATTCGGTACCAAGATAACGTGCGGAGATAAGGCGATGCCAGTATTTTAAAACCAGTGGAGTCGAGTGTGCCGGATGGTAGGTACTTACTGCGATGATGCAGTTCGGAATAATAAAGAGAAGTGGAGTCAACGACATCTTCCAGCATGGGGCACGGCTGGCGGACGATGTCGACGGCCTCGGCCCAAGTCGGGTCGGGCCGGTTTTGAGTACCTAGCCAAATAAGGATAATGCCCGTAACTACAGTCAGGACGCATAATAAGCGGGGGGGGATGGGCGTTTTTTTTTGCAAAATGGACAGGCCAAATTTTCTGTAAAGGTATATCAAACAGCAACCATCAGGCAAATCTTCCGGGCAATTTGTAAAAATAAACAACGCCCACCCTGAATATCAGAATGGGCGTTGATGAATACTTGTTGCGCTGAGCGGCAATTTCTTCTAGTTTTCACGGATAGGCGCTCCCTCAGCAACAAGTCGTAATGGGCTGTTTTAGTGACCGCCGTGTCCTCCACCGTGACCACCGTGACCGCCATGTCCGCCTCCTGTAGTATCAATTGGTGGGTGACCGCCGCCGTGCCCTGTAGTATCAAACGGTGGGTGACCGCCGCCGTGCCCTGTAGTATCAAACGGTGGGTGACCGCCGCCGTGCCCTGTAGTATCAAATGGTGGGTGACCGCCGCCGTGCCCTGTAGTATCAAACGGTGGGTGACCATGTCCGTGGTGCGTACTGTCACAGGACATAGAGTCACGGGATGTTACTGGTTCATTGTCACTGAGGGCAGTGGCAGTAGTAACCAGATTTTCTTTTTGGCAGGCAGCAAAAGCTCCGCCCATCAACAGCATCGCAACGATGCCTTGAAAAATGTACTTTTTCATAATTAGAAAAGAATAAAATAGGTGATTTATCAAAAGGGGTTTTCACTTCCGGAAGGTTGCACGGATGCTAAAAATAATATTGCAATCCTGCACTCACGCCTGCCCAATAGGATGAAACGGACACATGGTCGTCTTTTATTGGTTTAAGAACTGGTGAATTGAAGGTTGGGGACAAGGAGACACCAAGATTGCCCAAGCGATATGCAATTCCTGCTGAAATAGTCAGATCTGCTGAAATTTTCCGAATATCGTCTGCCTTTTTTTCCAACCGGGGTTGCTCCCGGAATTCAAACCTGTCGTTTTTACAAGTGAACCCTGAAAGTTCCTGATTACTTTGAACAAGGTAATTGGCCCGAATACCAGCTGCAATGAAGGTTGTCCAATGCCTGTGTGTGTGGCGGTATTTCAGGGATACCGGCAAGCTCAGGTAAGAAATTTTATGGGTTGTGCTCAGTTCCAGATTAATATCTTCTTCTTCTGAGATGGATTGCGTGCTGTCTTTGGCCCGAAGTTCCACATCTACCGCATAAGTGCCTGCTCCTGTGCTGATATAGTAATTAAAATCGTGTTCGCCTGGATTTCCGGGATCAGGTCCGCCACCGCCGGGGCCATGATCTCTGTCTTTGAATTGCAGTGGCGAGGGCAGCGTTTGTTGTATAGAATGCTTCAAATAATCAATACCGCTTACTACGCTCCAATGCTTATTGAGTTCCTTTTCAAGGCCGATTCCTGCTAAAAAAGTACTTCCGGTTTGTTTTTGGTCTGAAAAGATTTTATTGCCGCCAGGAAATGGCATGTGTCCATAATCGGGAAGATTTATCTTGGCACTGATAAATCCCGGCATGGCGTGCATATTTACTATCCAGTGGTTGGCCTGGTGAATTTCAGTGGGGAAAGGCAGTCCAATAAATTTAATTTCCGGGGTATTAATCGTCTGCGCTATTGAAGGGGGAAGCATATTACCGGTAATAATTGCCAGAGGTACAGTACTTATTTCTTGGGTAATTTCCCTGCCGGCCTGGTCTTTTTTTTCCTTAGGAACAACCTGGTTATCGCCAATCTGTATCGCCAAAGGTGGGGTGTTATTCACAACAGTGGGTAAGGAGGGTCCCGTTAAGACCTTTTCGATGGCGTTCTGCTTTTTTACAGCCTTATGCTGGCGGGTATTATCGATAACTGGTCTTTTTGGATTTTCTGAAGTTGAAACTGGTGGTGTTGAAGTTGGCTCAACAGGCGTGGTCGATGAAGTGGTTATCTGATGGCGTTGAGTAGTTGCCGGTGTAGCTGTTGAGGTGGAAACAGCAGGTGCGGCAGTCGGCGTTGGCAATTCCTGGCCCGGAATCGCTGTGCGCTGCATTTCGGCACGAAGTGCTTCTAATTTGGATTGAAAATAGAAATGTTGTAGTAAAAACAAGCTGAACAGGGCCGCAACAGCCGCAACCTGCCAAGTCCTGAACGATGGATATACTTTTTCGGAAGGGACATCCCGGGATAAATCTGTATTGATTTTATCCCAGAGCCCATCAGAAGGGTTTGCTGAAAAATTATCGAAAGAACGGTGCAAAAACCGGTCTAAATGATCATTGTTATTATCTTGTTCCATATTATTATCGTTTAATTTGGGAGGGGCTATTGCGTCAGTTTTTTTTCTAATAGTTGTCTTAAATGGGCTTTTGCACGATTTAACTGCGATTTGGAGGTGCCTTCTGAAATTTGCAGCATCGATGCGATTTCGGCATGTGAAAAGCCTTCCATAATATAAAGGTTCAATACGGTGCGGAAACCAGGTGGCATTGATTGCAATAACTGAAGTGCTAAGGCCGTGACGCTTTCATCCTGGAAAAAATTATAATTATCGTCTTCAGAATATCCGGCATCAAAGACATCATTTTCTGGAAAAAGGTCCACCGTTCTTTGTTTTCGGATCAGTTTGAGGGTCGTATGGACAATTACCCGGCGAATCCAGCCTTCCAGGCTGCCTTTCCCGTGGAACTGGTGAATATCCCGGAAAACCTGAATGAAGCCATCGTGCAAATAATCTTCTGCATCCTGTCTGTTGCGGGCATAACGCAAGCATACTCCGAACAACTTTCCTTTGAAAAGTTCGTACAACGCTTTTTGTGCGGTCCGGCTCTGCTGTGCACAAGCCCGGGCTAATTGATGTAATTCCTGTTCAGTTGGCGGCATAGATTACCTGCTTGCTGCAGCGGGCGAATAAAAATGTAAAAGTAATGATTAATTACCCTCGTTCAATATTGAGTGTTGTTGCTATGGGTGCTCTCCGCAACAACTATTTCTTCAGGTACTCCCAGGTGGAAAAAGTTGCATTTCGGGGCTATAAAAAAATTTGCTCCGGCCTTGCATTGCAAGGACTGGAGCAAATTGTATGCTTTACATGCTTTTCACCTGTTACTTAGGAACGTGTCACCAATTACTTTCCATAATATGGGGTGTCTTTTGCCGGGCAGCTACGTTATCTAAATGGTTATATAGCAGTACCATACGCCCATTCAGACGCTTTGCTGCCAGTCAAAATAAACATCCGCTAACTTTATTTTGGTAAAAGTACGGCATCAATCACATGGATAATGCCATTCGATGTCGGTATGGAGGCCACAATCGTGGCAACACCGTTGACCATTACTTTGCCATCTTTTTTGCTGATGGTAACTTTTTCACCATTTACCTGCTCATAAGATTGTCCGTCCTGCATATATTCTGTTTTCAGCGAGCCGACATAAGTATGGTATTCCAGGATATTTTTAAGCGCATCTTTTTGATCGGGTTTCAACAGGCCTTCCACTGTGCCTGCGGGTAATTTATCAAAAGCGGCATTGGTGGGCGCAAAAACGGTGAATGGCCCTGCATTGCTCAACGCATCCACCAATCCAGCTGCTTTCACTGCTGTAACCAGGGTAGTATGGTCTTTACTTCCAGCAGCCACTTGTACAATGTTTGGATTCGAAACATCATCTTTCACACCTGATTGGCCTACACCGGGTGCTTCGGAGGCCGACGAAGTGGCGGTATTGGTTTCCGCGTTGGACCCGCAACCGAAAGAACCCAGGATAAAAGCAATGGTGATAATTTTAAAAATTTGTCCCATGATTTGACTAGTTTAGATAATGATACAAAGTAAGTATAGCGATAATAAACTTTTTATGCGTTCAATCATAAAGTTGATTTTTGGCGGTTTGAAAAAAAAGCAGCGCTACGAGGCTTCCAAACATCATGATGGCTGCTGCCAGCAAAGCCTCATTGGCGTATGGGATTACGGTGTATGAAAAGGAAAAAACACCTTGCACCATTAATATCAGTTCATTGAGGAATACGCCAAAAACAAAAATAAGAAGCGCTTTAATACTGTTTTTATGTACAATGATCGCGTCAAAGCAAAACATGTGTACTAATAGATAAACAGAGATAACCGCTAATAATACTAAGTGCAAATAAGCAATCACGATAGGCCGAAACCCAAATGCCAACTTACTGATGGCCGGAATAGTGGAGCCTAATTGTAAGGCTAATTTGATGGTTAAAGCAATGCCCACCAGCAGCAACAGATTTTGCCAAATCGGTTGTATTTTATTTTTTAATAAGCTGATATTTTGCCGGATGATATTCACGAATTTTACCCAGGCCCAAAACTGAAGGACTGCTCCCAGTACAACGATGACGTAGAGCCCGACTGGCAGGTTCAGCCATAAGGTAGAAAGGAAATAGGCCGGAATACAGGCAATAAAAAACAGCCGAAAAATAGTTTGGCTTGTACTTAAACTGGGCAAATATCGGTACAATTGACTGTATATCAGCCCCATACAGGCAAAGAAAAAAAAACCGTTGTATTGGAAATGAAGGAAATAATAAACAGAGGTCAAGTAAGCGTTTTGATGAATGTGCTTTGTAGCCATCATGTACGCCAAAGCAAAAGTACCCAGGGAGGAAATGATATTAAAAAGTAGGGCGGCCTTGAACCAGTTGATGCTGGGGTGCCGTTTCTCCACCGTTTTCAGGTCTTTAAAATAATAATAACTGAACAGGTAGGCGATTAATATAGCGGCAGTAGAAAAAAAGATGGATACTGCTCCATAACCCTGAATGGCAAATGAAATAAGCATTCCATACGCACATATCAGATTAATGATGATGGCTACCTTATATTTCCTGACGGCATTCGAAGGTATATATTGTTGAATAAATACCACCATCAACACAAAAATAGTATGAGCGATCCATCCTGAAAAGGCAAAATGGGAATGGGCATGCTGAATATGTTTTTGGTCGAAATAAGGAAATTCAAAACCGATCTTATAGCGCATCAATACGCCGAGCAACGCTACCAAAGCGAGGTTGAACAGCGAAAACCGGAGCCATTTATGTTGTTGTAATTGCATCTTTAATAGTAAAGTTTTCTGTCTTCTATGGTCACTTTGTGGCTTTCCTCCATTTTTTTCAACGTCCTGATCACCGTTTCTACCCGTAATCCAGTGAAATTGGCTATTTCCTGGCGGGTAAAACTAATTTGTACTTTTTCGCCGGTGTGCTTCATCTTTCGTTTGAAAGTATCCAAGAAACTGGTAATGCGCTCTTCCGGCGTATGGTTGATGATATCCCGAAGCTGGTTGGCTTTTACAAAAACCCGTTTTGCAAAAAGTACCGTAAACGACTGGTGTATGGTGGGATATTCAGCCAGCACCTTAAAAAAGGTATCTTTGGACAGGATAAAAACCGTACAATCTGTTACGGCAATAGCCGTAGATGGATATAATTCACTGATAAATAAGGGCGGCTCACCAAAGCTGTCGCCACGGGTAAAAATACCCTGGGTAAATTCTCTGCTCTCTTCATTCGTGTTGTACATTCTTATACTTCCTGCTTTTATCTGGTGATAAAAGCGTGGTGTGGATCCCTCATGAAAAATAATCTCATTTTTGGAGTATTTCTTCACGACTGCTCCCCAAGTGATTAATACGTTCTCGTCTACCTGCATAAGTTGGATTTACTGATGTTACCTTTTTTACAAAATTACTTTATTTTGTTGGTAACATCCGCACGATGACCAGTTGGGTGGATTGGGCGCAAATGTGCAGACACGTTGCTAAAGCGTTGTTGCGGCGGCTCCCACTGCAACAAATCATAATATTTTTATTTGCATGACTGTAGCGATACTTTGCGCTCGTTGTTTGATCAGCTCAGTATTTTTACCTTTAAAGAGGGCATCGGCTGTTTCATTGAAAAGGGTTATCCATTGTTGAAAATGGTGCATTGACATGGGCGATTTCTGGTTGATCTCTTTATGCTTTACCATTGGATTGCCCTCGTAATGTCCTGTGGAAAAGATTACATTTTCCCAGAAATTGTACATTACAGGCAAGTGCTTTTCCCAGTCCACATCCATGAAAAAACTGCTGATGACATCATCTTTTTTTACTTTTTCGTAAAAAGCATTGACAAGATTTTCAATATCTGACCGGTCTTGAATATCTGTATTCATAATATTTCATTTTTTATCATAAATCTTTTTTCTTAAAGAGTATCAATGACCAATAAAATGGAATAATAATCCATAATACCAATAGCGCAAAAGAAACCACCAGTCCCAATGTCGTGCCGAAAAAATCTTTAAAAATAGCGCCTGTGTATCCCATCATTGCTGAAACATCCAAGTGCAACAGGATCAGGATACGCGCTAGACCAATGGGGTTTAGGGCACTGATGCCAACCATCGCTTTTTCAATAGGGTAGTCGGCAAACTGAAACAACAGGAACAGCACTAAACCATCAAATAAAAGGGCAAAAAACAACCACAGCATAATGGATATTCCGATTCCTTTTGCCTTGTCCCGCGAAATGATGGAACTCAAAAAAGCAATTGCCACAAATACCATCGATATCAAACAACCGGTCCCAAACATCATCAAACCAACCGCCGAGGGTTCATAAATCAGTAAAGGAATTCCTGCCCCTATTGCAAATGCAAGGACCATTGACACCGACAAACCGGCGAATAAACTCCACCATATTTTTTCCCGCCGGATAGGTTGGCTCAACAAGAGTTCTACAAATTCAGCACTATTGTATTGATAAATAGTCGAAAAAATGACAGCGACTAATGGAACAATCAGTAAAATAATATTGAGCAGGGAGAGTAAACCTTTGGTGCTGTTGTCTTCC
>JBILHQ010000082.1:0-23058 GCA_044350415.1 Saprospiraceae bacterium
CGAAGTGGTCTTGTAATTGCTCGGTTTCCCTCCGCCCCGCTGACTGCGTTGTAAAGCCTCGCCGATGCGCTGCATCGCCTGCGTTTTACGCCTTGTCAACGGAACTGATGAAAACCGAGCAATTACAAAACCACTTTGCGGTGACTATAAAAGCAGCATCGTGGCAATGGGCGCATAAAACCGGCAATTCTCCTGCTCTACGGCAATATCGCCGGGCAATCGCCCAAACCATTGCAGGCGATCGCGCAACAGCCAGGAAAGCAGTCCGATAATAATCAGGGCAATACCTGCGCCGATCAAGAGTTTTTGCCAGGGAAGCATGGGTGACTTATTTTACAGTGATGGTAATCAATAACAAGATATTGGTCCGGCAAAACTACTTTCTTCAACCCCAAAAATTCACATAAAAATAAAATACATGCTCCGTGCCGCCCCAAAATGTCGCTGTAAATTTGTACATGAAATCCACACGCCAATGCTCTGTCATTATCCCCACCCGCAATGAAGCCGCCACTATCGGCGAAACACTCCGGCAATATACGGCTTTGATAGACGTGGTCGACCTTGAAATCATCATTTCAGATGCCAACAGCACCGACCAAACCGCGGAAATAGTGGCCGCATGGATATGCCAGTTCGGCGACCGTATCCAACTGGTCCAAAAACCCGGCCGACAAAACATCGCCATCGGTCGCAATGCTGGTGCGGCGGCGGCCTGCGGTACCATCCTGTTCCACACCGACGCCGATGTGCGTCTTCCCGAACCAGCCCTCTTTTTCCAAACCATAGCGCAGCATTTTGCCGATCCGCGCATCGCCGCCGCCACCGCACCGATCCGGATTTACCCGGAAGAAGCCAATTTTACCGACCGTTTTTATCACTTGCTGATGAATACTACCATTCAATGGTCCATTCCATTGCATTGGTGCTTGGCCAAAGGCGAATGCCAAATCGTGCGCCGGTCGGCTTTCGAACAGATTGGTGGGTACGATGAGCGGTTAGTAGCCGGCGAGGATTGTAACCTGTTTTACCGCCTTCAAAAGGCCGGTAAAATGCTGTTTTTGAACAACTTAGTAGTACACCATTCTCCCCGTCGGTTCCGGCAATACGGTTACTGGAAAGTCAGTTACCAGTATTTTATGGAAGGTGTTTCGCGGTTATTGGTGAAGAAATCCTTTGCGCGGGAGTGGAAGGTGGTGCGGTGAAGGTATGCTACTCCATATGCGACACGCCAGAGGCTGTTGCAAGAAATAGTTTTTTGTTGCAATATTTATCCGTCCAGTAAGGTTCGTAATTTATACAATTCGTCAGTTGTGATAAAATTAGTGTAGCCTTTTCTCGCCCAACCTCTCATCAGTTCTTTATCACCTGTCCACAATTTTATTCCCAGAAATTCAGCAAGCGTCACGAAGGCAATATCATTCATAGCAATCTCCCGAACAAGATCAGCAGCTTTTATCCAAAATTCATACGGTATTAGTGCTTCGTTTGTATAGTCACCGCGAAGTGGTTTTGTAAAATGATCGGTTTTCATCAGTTCCGTTGACAAGGCGTAAAACGCAGGCGATGCAGCGCATCGGCGAGGCTTTACAACGCAGTCAGCGGGGCGGAGGGAAACCAAGCAATTACAAAACCACTTCGCGGTGGCTATAACTTGGAGAAATTTACAGATGTTCATGATGGAGCTAAAACAAAATGCCTAAAACATCATTCATTAATTTTGACATTTACAACAGAATTGGAGCAATTACACGTAGAGTATAAAAAAATGACAAAACGAACCTAATCTAACAACGCCTTCAACAAACAATCCTTCAAATCCGAAAAATACTGAATGTTAATTTTCGTGATCATGTCATCGGAGAGATCATTCAATTGTTTCCGGGCGTTCAGTGGTATTAATAAAGTAGTGGCTCCTTTTTCAACGGCTAATTCTGCTAAGTTTACAGCGTTGTACACCAGGTCGATGGAACCGCCGAGATTTAGTTGGCCGACAACTACCAGTCCTCCTTTGGTGCTTTTTTCGAGTAATGAACTGCACAGCGCAATAAGCACACCCATTCCAAGTCCACTTCCGCTGCGGGACGCATCAAATGAACGGAGTTGGATGGAGAACTCATTGGAGCGTGGATCCCGGTCGTCAACAAGTTCTTTGGATTTGCTGTATAGGTTTTGTTCCGCGAAACGGACACTTTCCTGAAAAGCTGGAGGTGCTGGTTTATTCAATATTTTCACTCCAGATCCCGGGCCATTATTAACTTCAACTTTATACAGACCAGCAGATTCTTCCTGACCGCCTGTATTGAGCGCCCATACCTGCCCTGGCGGTTGCGGATCATCGCCAATGGTATTTTCACTGTGTAGTTCCGGGGTGGTTACAAATGTTTCGATACCTTCTGCTCCAATCCGGTAGCTAAAGTGGGTGTTGCGGAACTCAGCCGATCCAATTCTTTTTTGTTGCTCTTTTACCCTGCGCCTGTATTCTAAGGCGGTTTTAGTAGCCCATTCAAGCACATCATCCGAAATGGGTTCTTCCGGGTTGGGTTGCATGAGTTTGAGTAGGCCATTGATCGTTTTTTGAACAGCGGTGGTGTCCCTGCCGCTGAGTGCGCCTCCAAAATCAATACGTGGCAGCACACTGCTCAACCTGCTGGTATCTCTCAACCGTGTCCAGCACTCTGCTAAAAAGTCGCTGACTAGACCAAAGTGGTTTGTAAAATAGGTTTTATTTAATTTAGGGAAATCCCAGCCAGGAATAAAAGCATGAATGCGGTCCATAAAGGCAGTATCGTCCCGCATTTCCGGCGGTAATGGCCCGAATAAGTGCCCTATTCGCTGCTGATGTTCTATATCTACATCAAAATTACCCACCATCACAACACCTCCATCTGCCCTGATCGGCTCTTTGCCGCGACTGAATTCCCCACTTTCCATATAACCCTTCATGATATTAACACCGTCTTTTTGATCAAAAGAAACGCCGGAAACCTCATCGAAGCAAATTACATCGTACTTGCAAACTAAGCCCCGTTCACCGGAACTCATATTGACAAACATCTTGGCGACTGTGGCTTTCCCGCCAGAAATCAAATGCGAATAGGGGGAAATTTGTTGGTACAAATGAGATTTGCCAGTGCCACGTGGGCCTAATTCTACTACATTGTAGTTCCTTTCTACAAAAGGAATCATCCGCACCAACAAAACGTTTTTGGCTTTTTCGGTCAACATTGAAGGTTCCATGCCGACACTGCGAATGAGAAAATCTTTCCATTCTTCTAAAGTAAAAAACGCTCTTCCCTTGTAAAGGATTTCTAACACATTCCGTTGCGATAATTGGATGGGACGAATATTACTGACGCCAAAAGGTCTTCCATTGTTTTCCTGTGCTATTGCAGCATCATATGCCAGTTCAATTTCTGCATAAAATCCACCTGTTAACATTCTGTCGTTTGCGTTTACTACTTCTGCGGAAATACGAACCTTGTTTAATTGCAGACTTGGCAAAGTAGCTACATAGCTATCAGAACCAGTATCTAAACGAGCCGTGATGATATCTATTAACTTGATAGAGCCCTTTTCCCTTGCCTTGGATTTAAAGTACTCTTCTTCTCCAGGACGAACTGTGCGGTCTTGTAACTGTCTTTTTACAATCTCTAATCCTTCCTTTATTTCCTCTTCATCAGTAGTGGCACAGTATCTACCCAATAGGAATTCTATTACATAAGTCGGTATTGGGTAAGTTTTGCGGAACTGCTCCAGCAAATCTTTTCGCACAATATAGCCTTCGAAGGCTTTGGCAGATAATTGGTCTATTTTATCTAATTCCATGTTGTTTGTTATTCCCCTCCTACTGTTGTTGGTTTTTTGTCTAAAATTCTTTCATTTTCATCTAGCAACACAATGGTTGCCGCTTGCGATTCGGCTCCATCATCCACCATTAGTGTTACCGTGATACCTTTTAATTCCTTGTTTTTCGACAACACAATGGAGGTTTTAGCATCATTGTACTTTGTGCGGATGTCAATGGAACACCTATCTGGCACTTCAGTTGTTTGTATTGTGCATTTCAAATTTACCCATTTCACCACTTTTATTTCCGACTCAATATTCAGCACATTCGGATTCTCGATAAGTAGTGTTGGCACTAAACATTCATGTATGGATATACCTCCGTGGGCATATTCTTGATTCACTTTGAAAAATGAAATGCCGGGAGCATAAGCAATAAATATGGAAGGGTTCCAACGCCAAGGAAGGTGCAATAAATCGGTGGTTGCTCCTTCTTTGATTAAAGCACATCGACCCCAACGGGTTTCTGCTAAACCTGCATTGAGTTGGGTTTTAGGCAAGCCACCCGGCAGCAATAACCAACCATGGTCTGTGACTATTTTAATACGTTTTATTCCTCTTTCAAAAGCCACATCCAAAGCTTCTTGAACCTGGTCAAATAATTCCTCGATCCTTCTGACCATATCTGCCTGTTCTTTGTGCCCTTTGGTATCTATATCTCCTATCTCCTGCCAATATTTTCCTTCGCTTTGAATATCATTTGCTTTGGTGACTACTATAAAATCAGCGGCTTTTATTGCATCTCGAAATACGGGAGCAATCAGGTCTTTGCCGTTTTGTAATTGTGGGCGAAACTCCGTAATGCCACTTTGCATTGAAACGGCAGGAGCTACGGGTGATACATTAGGTTTTGCAGTTGGGGT
Source organism: Saprospiraceae bacterium (assembly GCA_044350415.1). Taxonomy (GTDB): domain Bacteria; phylum Bacteroidota; class Bacteroidia; order Chitinophagales; family Saprospiraceae; genus M3007. The sequence goes on from JBILHQ010000082.1 coordinate 4,713, forward strand.
TAATGAAGGGATTGCCGACCATCCAGTCTGCAATGAAACTTTTAATTTGTACTTTTCCAATCGCTTACAAAACTCCTCTGCTAATTCATATCTAAAGGCGTCAACAAACAGTACAAAGGTTTCATCTTCTTCTACGGCATTTTGCGAATTAAAAATGCTTGCATCCTTTTCCACCAACTTTTGGAATTTATTGGTGATGTTTTCCAACCAGGGCTGGTAGAAAAGATGGATAATGGATTTTATAATGGTTTTATCTTTCTCTAATTTTACAGCGGCCAAAGCCTTACGCATAAATTGGTCAACCGAAAAACCATTGGTCGTATAATAATTTTTTAAGGCTTCAATAGATGAGGATGAAAATGCTTCCGTGGCTTTTAAAGCCATTTGAACCAAATAGTGCAAGGCATCAGCCAATGGTGATTTCCCTAATTCAGACCAAACCCAGTTTCTCCTGACCCTGTGTGCTGCCTCCAAACCTTGTAAGGTGGCTAATGCTTTTATCGCATCTTGTTGTGCGGCTATTATCAACGCCTGGGCCAAGATTTCTTCTTTTTGCTCGTTTACTTGCGGCCAGCTTTCTTCTGGTAAAGCATACATACCTACGCCTAAATCAGCAGGTTTGGCTAAACGTAGCAAGGCTTCTATTTCAGGATACTTGTGGGGTGCAGTGGCATATAATTGCCAAATGTATTTCCAGGCGTTTTTGTGCGAACCCAATTTCTCTGCAATGGCTTTGATGTTTTTATGGTCGGGTTCAAATTCGTATTGCGATTTGCATAGGTTGGTAAATACCTCTTGTCGCCCGATATCCATCGTTTTCAAGAACGTATCACCCTTACACATCCATTTTAGAATGGTAGGAATTATATCAGGGAACAGTTGATTGTTCAAATAATCGGCATCTATGATGGTTTTATTGGCCAATACTTCCCGGTCTTGAAATATGGAAGGCAGGGTTTTCTTTAAAGCATCTTTGGTAGCATTGTCTTTGGCTACTTTAATACCTAAGCCATTCATAGGATTTTCTAAAAAAGCAAGGATGCTCCATTCTCTTCCGTTTTCTTGAATGAAAAGCGTACCAGTGTATTGGTATTCTAATAAAGGTTGAAAATTGAAAACGGCATTTTCTACATTACGCAAATCCGACTTAGCAACACCTGGTAAGTAAATAATGGGAATGGCATCCGCATCCCAATTGGCTTCGGGCAGGACTTTAGCAATCATACATTTTAACCATATGGCTGGACCTTGTTTTTTTGAAGGTTCAAATTTGCCATAGATGAGCAGGTGAGGGATGCTCTCCTGCAATACCCCTATCACATCGCACCATTGGTTTTCAGGATCTGGCCAAAGGATTACCTCTGGCTTTACCATTACATTGCTGTTATGGTTTTCTGCTTGCTTTAATGCTTGTATAACTTTATCGCAGATGGATTTACTCATGAATTAACTCTTTCTAAAATTTTCTCTGTCAATGACTTAAAATCTGAATAAGATCTAATTACAGCTTGATAGTGTGCACCTATTGCACCATCTGCAGGCTTTAATAAGAAAATAGGTTTTCTTACTTCCATTGCCATTGGTATTAAACTATGATAATGCTTTAATAGCGCCAAACAATTGTGGTCATTTTCAACTCTTATTTCTGTACTATTTTTACCACCCAACACAAATTCGTTGAAAACGGAAGGAATTCTATTTGCCCACCGTAAGTATGACTGTACGGGTCTGCTTTCTTTAATGCCATGCTGCATTACCACATAGCCAAGTGGAACAATTTCTCCTTTTGGAAGAGAAAGGTCTGAAGCTCTATTTCGTGAAACTCTATCTTTCCATTCATCTTTCCATATATTTAATCGCTTACCTAAATTTCTTAGCCCCTGTAATGAAAATAAATCAGCTGCCATAGGTACGATAACATAATCAGCAGCTATTAAAGTAGCTCTATTCAAAGCCCCAAAATTTGGACCTACATCAATGATGCAATAATCAGCACCAAACTTCGCGGCTTCATTTTCTATTATTCTTGAAAACGAAGAAACTATTCGAAATGCAGCCTCATCACCATCCACACATTTACTCCAATTAGAACTCAATTTGTCTTCGAAAAGTGATAAATCCAAGTCTCCTGCTAATATTCCAATGTTGCTTTTAATATTATGCACCTTTACTGGTGCGATATCACCAAGGCCTCTATCAAGTGGTTTTATGCCTGATATGAGCGTCTCCCTATCTGTATCCTGTCCATAAATACGTTCCAGTTCTTCATCTGACAAAAACATTGAACTTAGATTGGCTTGTGGATCCAGGTCAACTGCAAGGCATTTGTGACCGAGCTCAGCCAACATATACGTAAAATGATAGACTAGTGTGGTTTTTCCTACCCCACCTTTATTATTGAAAAATATGATCTTTTTCATGTTAGCGTCTTTTGAATATGCGGACTAAAAATGAAGTCGGTTGATCTTTTATGAATTCAGGAGCAGGGCTTCCATTTCTTGCTAATGCTGCCATCGCCGCTTTTACGCCTACATTAAATCCATTAACAAACCCCAGATTCTTCACTGCTTCTGAAATAGCAGGATTTCTATAATCATTTTCATTCGGAAAATTTTCTGGACGTGCCTTACCATACAACCCTCCCGCATTTGAAATTTCTATCCTATCCGAAAATTCATAAAATTTGATAGGTGCATTCGATTGGTAATCTTTGTGAATTACAGCGTTGTAAAGAAATTCTTTTACTGCTCGCAATGGATAACTTGATACATATTCTCCACCCAATTCCGGTAAAACCATTTTCACAATATTCGCTTTGATAAATTCCTCCATCTGCCCCAATTGGGTGGTTAAGTCGCCTTCAAAGCGGTGCTCATACTCAAAGTCACTTGCTTCATCTTCTCCTGAAAACCGAACATATTGCACCGATGCACCCGGAATAAAATACCTCGGATTGGTGCCAAACATCAGGATGCCAGCATAAGTGGGGCAATCTTCTTTTAAGTCAAAGAATTTCAAAGAAGCCAATTGCTCCTTCAGATCACGACCATTCTCGGCCAATATATCTGCAGCAATAGCAGAGGGCAAATACCGAAGTTTGAAAAGTTCCAGACTAATATCATCTAAGGTACTGCCCTTACAGGGTAACACATCAAACGAACGAGCAAAAGCGGTGCGTTTCTCGGTTAATACCCTTTCATCCGCTTCATTGGCATATCCTTTCCGAATGCCTGCTCTAATACAAACCCGCCCATTGAACCTTACAGGGGGCAAAAAATGAGGTTGTACCTCAACTACCGCTAATTCTCCATCTGGATAGTCAAATTTAGTAACTACCATGCTTGGTGGCGGAACAATCCTTCCATCGGTTCGAAAACTAAGCAGCGTCTGCAAATTTTGCTCTGAAATGGTCATGCCCGCTTTTGTTCCATCATCATGAACCCCAACAATGAGGTAACCGGGCTGATTATGATTCGCCAAGTCATTGGCAAAAGCACATATTGCTTCACCAAATTTATTAGTATCAGCCACAGAAATGGTTTTCTCTATTCGATCCTGCTCCAATTGTGGCAGCAATATTTCTAATTCCTCTTTAGTAATCATAAGTTTACTTTTTAATATTTTCTTTTGCTGCCTGTTTTTCTTCCAGACTCAAATGTCGGTCATTATCCCGAACTTCGCCCCAAAAACTATTCGGAGGGTTCTTGCCTCTATCTACACCCCATTTTACATTGAATTTGCTGCGTAATACACCGGCCTCCACAAACGGACGAATATTCAACCGAACACCATCGTTTAAATCAGGTTCCCAACCAATGGGCTGTTGCTCCAAGGATTTCCAACGAACAAAAATGTCGTAGGGGGCTTCGCCACGCAGGATGGCTTCTAAGTTTTCTTTGAGTTTTTGTGCGGCACTAAGCAAACCTTCTGCACCGCTTTCGCCTGCATTCTTTTTGGCTACACATACCCGAATCCAATCATTCAAATAGGTATAGATGAGTTTGGAAAGATTATCCTTATCTAATTTGTGGTAATTGACCAATGCCGAAAAACCATCTTTGCGGCCATCCCAGATATGCCAGATGAAGGGGCGGTTTTGAAACACTTTGCAGTGTTGCACAAAAAACTCGTCCCGCAGCCAGGCTTCTAAGTTGAGGGATTTTGCTCCTTCTTTTTGTAGCAGTTGGGTGATGGTTTGGTTGTTCCATTCTTCGGCAAAAACCTCTTGTAAATAATCCCTCAACCGTTCTGCTCCAGCCTGTTCTGCATTTACCGAAGGAATACAAAAAATACCATCCTCATCGCTTAAATGGTCAAATGCCTTTACGGCTTCAATCAACACTCGGGCTGCTTCGGACAGTTCCATTTCTGCGTCTGTTTCCGCAGGCCAGCGATAACCCAATACCCTAGCCAAAGCCACTTGTAAGGGGTTTTCTGTTTTGATGGGGTGGCCGTGGAATAGCCATTGGGTGGGGTCATCGCTGTAGGGCTGGGGGAGGCCATTGGGGTATTTTTCGGCGGCTACTTTTTGCCAGTATTCTAAATCAAAAGGCACTTTGACTAATGGCCCAGTCACTTTTAGTGACTGATCAATTTCTCGAACTAATTTTGGATATTCTACCGACTTACAAAATTCCCACAATGCAGGTAAATCCCCTTCATATTTAGGAATAATTACTACACTACTACTATCAAAAAAAGCGCCCCTTGAAAAAATACTAACTGGCAATTTCCCCATCGCGCTTACAATGACTCCATTAGAATCTAGTGGATTCTCAAGCCTGATCCACTGAGACGTATTTTCGGCCCCTAATCGGTGTTCTACAAAGCGATGAAAGTCGCCATCCCCTTTTTCCCATTTTAGTAAGCCTTCACACCCGCCGAAATCTCTTGTTTCGTCGAAAGTTGATCTGAATAATTCGTACTTGTTTTTGCCTACTTGATGAACTTCCCAAAAAGAAAAACTAAATCGAAGGATGTCTCCTGTAGTAATCCCGTTTAAAAAATAAGCGACTTTTGAAAGTGGAGGTAAATCGATCGATGAGCCAATTGAAATTCGGCTATCTGGCAGTTTTTGTAGTGCGATAATGTTTACAATCTTCAGATGTCCATGAATTAAGTAATTTGACTTGTTATCGATTGTTCTCTCGGAGGAAGTATCGATCGCATAAAAAAAGTTGTTGTCTTTCTTTGAATTTTGCTGAATGTATAATAATGGTTTGACAACTTCTCCAGTTATTTGGGAAAATGATGCGGAGCCTAGAACCACTGCAAAATTGATGTTCTTGCTTTTTAGTATTTTTGCTCTAAATTTTTTGTAGTAATCTTGATACATCCAATTTGATGGTGTAACAATTGCTAAAATCCCATCCATAGAAAGTAGATTATGGCTTCTCTCCATAAAGATAGTCGAGAGGTCAGTTTTTGAGTCAGGGAAATTTGCAATACAATAACCTCCTAATATATCATTTTGCCGCTTTCTTTGGAGGTAGGGCACGTTTGTAATTAATAAATCATATTTTTTTCCTAATAAGTACCCAGCCTTGGCAATGCCCGCCGCCATCACCCCTCTTTCCATTTCTTCCGTATCTGCTTCATTTTCCAACGCCCTTTTCAACACAGGTTGCAGTTCTTCAAAACTCGCAGTAAAAGCATCTGCTTTTATGGTGGTTGGATCAAGCAGGCTGCCTAGTTCCGGGGCTAATTGAAAATGGTCGTATAACATCTTCATGCCATTTTCGAGCCGGGCTTTGTCGTCGGCTCTATCCACTTTGCCTACCAATTTCACCCAATCTTCCACTTTTCCTTTTGGGGCAATACCACTGCAAGCCAAATTCATGTCGGGTAGTGCTTTGTAGTGGCCACAAAACTTCCAGGCGGTGAGTGCCAAATTGAAAGCGGCTATTTGCGTACACCGTGCATCCAACTCCAGTCCGTGCAGGTTTTCTGCAATTACTTTATCGGTGGCTTCTTCTTTGGTCAGTCCTTCCTCGTGCATCCGCAAGGCTGCAAATACCGGAAAGAGGGAAGCCACAAAATGGCCGGAGCCCATGCAAGGGTCTAAGGCAGTGACATCGGCAGTGCGGGCGGGCCACCCTTCAAATTTACCTGCGGCTGGTGAGCCATCTTCCAACAAACGCAGGTACTCAAACTTCACCGGTGGTTTTACGCCCGGGTTACGACTTACCCACCAGGCGCCCAGGGTATTGTCTATCAGAAAATGAACCATGTAGGGTTCGGTAAACAACTGGGTGACAGCAGGTAGTTTTTCGCCGTCTATCTTATCGCCACTGGCATTAATGGCGGCCTTTGCTTCGCTTTGCCAAAACTGGTACACCCAACCCAGGGCATCATCGGCAATGAAAATGGGGTTTTCCAAGGCATCAATAATGGTTTCCAGTTTGATGCGTTCGTCTGTAGCATAAGCCACTTGCATCAAGGGGTCATCGGTTCTAAAAATAGCGGGCAGCATTTTGCTGGCGTAGTGGGCGGCTGCATCCCATTTATCCACAAAGCCTTCTTCTTTTGCCAATTCTTCACAATCTTCCATGGTTACCGCCACGCCATCGGTGTGCATGAGCAAACCATTGGTTTCCAGAAACTTGGCAAAGAGCATTTTATGCCAGGTTTCATAAGCCAATTCATAACCGAGGCGGTCTATTTTTTGTGCGCCATTGGCAGTCAAGGCATCGCCCAACAAACGGGCTTTGCTGCGCAGGCTGTTCCGCAGGTTGCGTTGCTCGGGCGTCATGTGTGCAAAGGGCTCCGGATGATCCACCGCCATGCTGTGCAAGGCATTGAATGCGCCCAATTCCGCCACTTTTCGTGCCTGTTTTACGGCAGATTCCAGGGTGTTGCGTTGTTGTGGGGTGAGTACTGCCATTATTTTAAAATGATGGAGCTGGATGCTGCCAATAAGGTTTCTAATGCTGTTTTCAGTTCTGCTACATAGCTGTCTATTTCTGCCTGGTTGCTAATGGTTTTGCGGGGCAGACTGTATGTTTTTGCTTGTGGGGCAGACAATAAAATGGCATCTTCCAAAGCCGACTGGAACTGACCGGGCAGGGCTGCGATTTTGGTATCCCACGTATAAAGCGAAGCTTTATTAAGTTGATTGAGCAAACCATGAGCATCTACTTGCTTGATCTCTGGCTTGGCCAGCAACTGGTGGCTAACTAAGATGGTGTGCTTTTGTTCAGGTGTGAGTTTTTTGAAATACTCATTGGCCTGCAAATCGGCCATACGCAAATCATAGAGGGCATTGTATTGCTCTTTGCGTTTGTTGAGTATAGCCAGCAGCTTATCTGTAATGGCATTTAATATGGGTTGTATCAAGTCGGGCTCCTGAAGCAGTAAGCGATTATCCCGGATGGCATTGGTTTCAATTTTGAGTTGCTCCATCTCAGGTTCATCAGGTGCATGGTTGTTTAAATCCACCAGTAAATTCCAAAGTGGTTCTCTTTTAGCAACCAGTTTCGCTTTTGCACTCCAATCCAAAAAATTTGCCTGCAAGTCTTCCTTTTGTTGCAGAATATCCAAAAGCCTTTCATTGCCTTCTTTGTTTTCAATTTCCTTGATGAAATCAATATTGATGGGCTCAGGCCGGGGAGCATTACCACTTACCTGCCCGGCAAGGGTTTTTAATTTATCGAGGTACTCGTTGGAGTAAGGAAATATTTCATGGTTGGGTGGGCAGGTAATAGCAGCATCCTGAAACAACTTGCGGATGGAAATTTTTTCCTTTGCTCCTAGAATGTGTATTTCCTTTTTGAATGGCGCCTGATTGATTTTGGCCACTTTCAAATCTGTTTCGTTGGTGGAAATATGCTGCATATTTTTCAGCATGATCAACATGGTATCCACTGCATCCTGCGGCCAGCCGTAAGGGGCTTTCATTAATTGGTTGCGAATGTCTTTACCGGTTTTGGTGCTATTGCCCATAAACCGCAGAATTTCGGAAGCCACCGGATGCTTATCTACGTCTCCTGTATAGTTGATGGAATTTAAGGCATCGGGGTTGCCAGCCAATGCTTTTGTTAAAGCCTGCCCCCAGTTTAGGAAATCGGCTTTGCTTTTGAAGTCGGGGAATTGGCGGTCTGCAATGCTGTTCAGCGCTTCTTGAATATTCTCCTTTAATGTGCCGGATTGTACCTTGTTGCCGCCAGCAAGGAAAACAATCGTTTCATCGCAGATTTTTTCAATCAGGTCCTGTATGGCAGTCTTTGCTTGCGATTGGCGGGTTTCCATGCTCTTTTTGGCTTGCTCGCCTTCTGGAGTGGAGGGCAGACCCATGGCATTAATAGCCAACCCGGCAGCTAAAAATTTGATGATCTCCGTTCTTAATTCCGGGTCTCTGAATTTTTTCACAAAGGCATAAGCCAAAGGAGCATTGTTACCTGCGGCACGGATTTCATTCTGTACACTCGTTTCGTTTTCAAACCAGCCATCCCGAATCCATAAATTCAATTTATGTTCGGTGTTGGGCATCGTGTCTTTATCCCACAATTCAAAATCACGGACCATTCTTGAAGTGCCTTGTGTAACACTAATGCCTCTGGTCTTGTCTTTGAAGTGCACTACCATTTTTTCTCTACGCAGTGATTGAATCTGGTCATCACCGGAGTTATTAAGCTTGATGTATTGCTTGGTAAATTCCTGCTCCCACTCCGCGCCAATTTTGGTTTGCAATTTATACTCATCATTAATGGGCATCAACACCTTTTCATCCACCAATTTTTTAATCAACCCTTTTACTTTGGTGCGGAATGTATCTGAGTTTACATTCAGGTTATCAATCAGCAGGTCGGCAATGGTATTGTCATTGGATTTAAGTCCGGTATCCGAAATATTGGAAGTGATTTGGTCTAAAAGAAAAATGGCACTTAATATTCTGCCTTCAATTTCGACATCACCACCTTGTGCTTTTTTGCCTTGGATCAAATTGCTGGTGTCGTTCAACAACAAGCCAGCCTGTATGAGATCTCTACGGGTTTGTGTAAAAATAAAATCGGCGGGAACGACATACCCAACTTCTTTTTCGGCAATAGCCTTTAAGCTATCATCAATCAAACGCAACTGATTGCGCAATTGGCCGGAAGTGCCCGCCACATCCACAACCTGTAATATTTTGTACCAGAATTTTCTTGTGGATGGCAGCAAAGGATAATCGGCAACCAATGTATTTTTATCTTCTGTAAGATAACCAAACACCGTTCCCTCCAGATTGCGGGAAATTTCACCTGACGCGGCATCCATTTTCGTATTCAATGGAGCAATCGCAGTAGCTTTTTTATCCAAAATGGTTTTGCGAATAACAGTTTGAATGTCGGTATTTGTTAATTGAATCGGCACTCTGAAACGAGCCATTAACTTTTGCAGAATGGGTGTATCTGTTAATGCATTTTGACCTGTACCAACCAAAAGGAATTTACCATCGAAACGCGAACAAAGGTCTTCAGCCAATAACTGTACATCAAAAGCCAGGTTGCTATCCTGCCCAATGAATTGTTGCACCTCATCCAAAATTATGATGGTGCAAGGGATTTTATCGCCAAAGGAAAGTGGAAGTATTTCTTCTCTGATTGTTTTTACGAAATCCTCTCGACCAATGGTTTCTGTCTTTGAAAATTGTGAAGTAAAAAGATCTAATAATTTGCCTTCATTTTCAGCCATCTCTGGCTTCAATTGAAGAACCGCATTGGCAAGGGAAGTAGAAACAAAAATATTTTCAATTTCGGTTTTCAAACTCTTGTGATTTGTTTCTAATATCGCATGAACGCCATCATAAATGCCTTCTTTCTTTAACCAATGGACAAACTTGAAGTGATGATATTGCTGCGGCAGACCGAATGAATTCAAAAAGATTTGCAAAAAGGAATATCGTATATCTTTTGAAGGGAAATCCCGCAATGTACCGGCAATGGATAGCCTTCCTTGAATTTTTTGTTTACGGTCTATTTCAACAAACAAGTCCTGAATATCCTGGGGTAAGGGCTTTATACTACGGGCTGTTTTACCATTCGGGAACTCAAAGTCATTCCATAAGTAACTAGCCATTTTCACCAAATGGGATTTGCCGCTACCATAAAAACCACTTACCCAAAATGCTGGCAAGTCAGTTTTGCCATCCTGCAAATAGGTAAGGTAGGTTTGAAGCATTTTCCTCAAACCCTCATGATATTCCCCTTCACAAACAAATGTTTTAAGTTCGTACTCTACAATGGAGAGGTCTTCTTTTTCATTGAGGGCCCTGATCTTTGCGACTCCTTCATTTTTGAGGTTTACTTGTTCCGGATTTAGTGTAAATAATTCTTTATTTTTCATTATATTTATTTTAATATGTTATTGGTCTGGCTAAATAATCCCAGCCGTCTCTTGCATCTAGTAAGCGGTAATGATTGACTTCAAACTCACCAGGAAAAAAGATGAGTAAACGTCCTTTGAAATCCTTGACACAGGATTTCAAAATTTCCGACAAATGAGCAAAGCCGAAGAGGGACGATACATCTTTTAATGCGATTAGCGTATCATCTGCCTGTTCGATTTTACTTAGCTCATCTTTTAAGAACTGAATCGCGAATGGAATAAATGAAGCTTCCAACTGGTCTACAATATATTCAGGTTTTCGGAAATAGCTCTCCTTGTACTCATGATTTGCCATCCATAATGGAAAGCACTGTTTTAAAGAAATGCTTTTCCATTTTTTACCCGCTTTTATAGCAGTGGTTTCAAAATCGCCTAATCGTAAATCAACTTTACGCTGCTCGGCAGGATCGTATACCAAAAACCAAATTCTTTCCTGGCCTGACAATGCAGATGACCACGGTTCTTTTAGAACCTTTTCATATGCCTCCACCAGTAAATCAATTCGTGTTGCCATTTATTCCTATTTTGTTTAAGAGGTTTGTAAAACTGATTGCGGTTACACTACCGGCAAACTGATACTGCATTAAATCTTTCCTTGCACATTCGATAGCTAACTCTCTGAGTTTACCTTCATACAAGCATAGCGCATTTACACCAACATTGCCCCAGATAAAATCACCTCTGTCGCCATTCAGGTAAGCCAGTAAAAATGCGAAGCAAGCAACTCGATAGGTTACCTCTGGTTGTGTTCTGATGTTCTTTACCTTCCCGTCAATAAATCCGGCCTGTTTCCATGAGCTTGCAATGTTTTGAGCCATTGACCTACGGGTATTTGCAGAATATTGATTGGGATGATACTTTTCAATAACTTCTTCAAATAATTCTACCGTGGCTTTTTCACCGGGCTTTACGTTTTGCAAAACCTGGATACTTTCGGCCAATAAATCGTCTTGATTAACCGCATACACAAATGCTAGCAAAGGCTTTTCATTTGGGTCTGAAATTTTCCAGAAGTACTTGAATGCTACAAATGGTGGATACTGCATATCAAAACCATAAAGCCGTTTCAAATAGTTGGCAGTTTTTTCAACACCCGAGTTAGATTTTTTGCCTGTCACATTATGCCCTAATGATTCCAAAAAATTATCGCTATCGAGGGAATGGGCCATTACCTTTTCCAACTCAGCGTACATCATTGTTCTGCTTGTATGTATGGTTTTAAATTTCTTCACTTATACTTTTTCTTCTTTAGGTTAATATTTTTCTCGGCCACCTTCATAGCTTCATTTGCGAGATTTTCGTCTTTCACTACTGTGTAAATTTGGTCGCCTAACCATAGCGTCATTAATTCATCGCTACTGACTTTGAGTATATCAGCAATGATAGGTATCTGTTCCCGGTTAAGTTGCCATATGCCTTTTCAATTTTAGGCATTTGATCTATGTCCATATCAAACAGTGGTGCAACCTGCCGCAGGTATAAATGCTGCTTCTCCCTGAGTGTCCTGAGCTTTTCACCAAATTGGCTGTTCATCGTTTATATTTTGACTTGCCATATTTTGGTAAATGTAAGAATAATTATAGCCACCGCAAAGTGGATTTGACGGCTGGACAGGTAATCGGGGCACCCGAAAACCGTTGAAAATTTGGCCGCATGAGGGTTCTGAGTTCCGCTTTGTATGGTTTGATACTGTCGAAGAATCGGTGAATTACCTCCCTCAACTCCTTAAAATTTGGATAAAAAGTGAAATGAATGACTTTTTTTCGCTTTTGCTCAACAAAATCCGCTTTACAAGGAACTGCTGTGGTCTTTTTATAAACGAAGCCTAGTTTTCTCAATATGCGCTGAACGCCCCTTTCACTGTACTCAATCTCAAAGGTTTCTTTTATCCATTTGACGACTTGTGTACTCGTGGAATAAACACCCGCAGTGATTTCATTTTCAATCTCAACAAAGTCACGTTCTGGTTGGCTCAATATATGATTTTGCATAGCGCAAAATTAAATTTTATTTTTCTTTGTGGCTGCAAAATGGACAAATTTTCCTGCGCCAGTCAAATCCACTTTGCGGTGGCTATATAGGTAAATCTTACTGTAGCCTTTGTGCAATCTGGTGCACTTTCTTTTTCACATCCGACAAACGCCAATGCTGAAATGAGAAGGAAAAACGTAGTTACTTTTTTCATAAAATGTGAATTTATTATTTTGATTTTCAGTTGAAAAAAAACTCTAGTGCCGCATCCACCGAATAGCCTGTGAATTGGCGCGATAGTTTTTTTGTTCATCAAGGCTTGAGGAGGGCTTAATGCGGGACATTTTAACCGACGAAGAACGCAGATGAACGGAAAATATGGCCGTCCATTCACAGGCTATTCGGTGGATGCGGCACTAGCACTTCCGCCACCCTTGTTGCAGATCATCTCCATGCCCACCCCCTTGCCCCCAAAACACAAAAAGCCCGCTGACACTCCCGGAAAACATCCGAAAACTGCCAGCGGGCTTTTAAAATGGACACAGTAAAAAGGGGCATTTCGTTTCATTGCGGAATAATGCAGTTGCAAACATAGGAAAGTTTTTCAATAAATTACCCCATTAACAAAAAAAATAATTTTACCGCTTAGCAATACCGGATCGGGCCTTCTTCCGGCGTCAGGAAATCGTAAGCCATCCACCAACCCCATCTACCCGCCGCTGATCAGTTCAGGCCTGCGGCTTCCAAAAAGGCGGCAGTAATTGTGGCCGTTGAGCAGGCTTTATAAAAGCGATGCTGTTGAGCCCGTCCTGGAGCCCGTCTTTGGGATTGATGCATTCAACGCCCGGTACGGTTAAGGCTGTTGGGGTATTGCTGGCTGTCGAGGTTTGCAGGAGTCTGGTTGCGGCCGTCCTTTCTTTTTTATCGGGAGGAATTTTAATGGCGGGATGTTGATGCAAGTCCATTTTGTTTCCGGGAAGATTTTGTTGGGGTCATTCGTTTGACCCTGTTACCTTTTCGCCGAACAAGGCGAAAAGGTAACAGGGCCCGACCACGAAGGCGGGGCCGGTGGGCTGGTGCAAAAGTGCAGCTCCGGCATAAGCGATTACTTCCATTCGGCAGCAGGTTTTATCGTCCAGATTGCTGTGCAAGGACCGTCCATGTGGCGCCCTGCGAGGGTGTGCAATAAAACAGTTTTGTTATGCAACGAAACAGTTTTGTTATGCAATAAAACAATTTTGTTATGCAACAAAACAGTTTTGTTATGCAACAAAACAGTTTTGTCATGCAACAAAACAGTTTTGTCATGCAACAAAACAATTTTGTTATGCAACAAAACAGTTTTGTCATGCAACAAAACAGTTTTGTTATGCAACAAAACAGTTTTGTTATGCAACAAAACAGTTTTGTCATGCAACAAAACTGTTTTTTTACGCAACAAAACAGTTTTTTTACGCAACAAAATAATTTTTTGAATCGAAGACATCATTTTCAGGCAGAATAAATGGCCACTTTTTTTTCAATATTTATTTTTTTCAATAAATTGATTTTCAATACTTTAATCTTTCATTTTCATGTTTAATGCCAAAAAAAGGACAGAGAATAGGTGGCGCAGAAAGACAGGGGAAAAATTTGGGGTGTCCAAAACGTGTGAAAATGTCCTTGTGAATACCTTTTGGGTGCCTCTACATTTGTGCTGTGCTGGAACAGGAAGCGTTTTCTGCAGTATTCTGCCTCTTGTTTCAGCCGCGAATCCATATTTTTTTCTACATTAACTCTTTTACACCATGGCAAAAAATGCGCCCGTACGCAAAACGTCGTACAAAAGATTAACTCAGGAAGCGCTGGTTTTGTATGCCAGCAACATTGTCAACCGAATGTCTGCCGATGCAGCCTACACCGCCTATGCAGATGACCTCGCGGTCTTTGGTCCGCTGGTATCTCAATTCAAAACGGCAGTAGAGAATGCCAAAGACAGGTCGATTCCTAACGTTATTGTCAAGAACCAGCTCCGAAAAAAAGTGGAGGCAATGCTGGACAATCTCACTGACCGGTTGATTTTGGATTACAAGGGTGATGACACCTGGATCGCGAATGCTGGTATGGAGGTGACTGCTCCGCCTGCCCGTAGTATGGGTCAGTTGGAACCGCCCGCCAATCTGCGCCTTATCAACAAGGGGACCCGCGGCGAACTGACGGTCATTTTTGATGTACCGGATCCTAAACGGGTGGTGCTGAATGCCGTGGAGTATTCCAGCGACAAGGGGGTTACGTGGCACAATGGCACGTACGGTAAAAACAAGTCTATCCAGGTATCTAATCTGCCAGGCCGACAGGATTTGATGATCCGGGTCCGGTCGCTGGGGACGCTGTCCCGCAAAAGTGCCTGGTCGGAGGCGGTAGTGGCTTTTGTGAGCTGAAGTTAATCCGTATCGTATTTTGAGCAGTCGCAAATGCCGGAGGAGGCATTTGCGGCTGTTTTTTGTGGTGGCTGCGGGGGGTAAGGGGGTGACCGGAATACGGTATGAACAATATTGGACATAAATGGCTGCATATCGGTGGCTGGGGTGGCTTTTTGGTTATGCATTATGTTTTTTTGGTGTGCTTTTAGGGCAGGAGAGCGGGGGCATGGGCTACGTGGCGGCTGCGCGGTTGGTTTTAAGCGTTGGTTGGTTAGCCGCCATGTGAGGGCCTGCAAAGTTCTCCATATTTTATTTATTATCCTTCTGCATGAGTTTTGCCTCTTTTATATCAATTTTGGCTTTGTATCCATGTTTTTCAAGGAGGTAAAGTAAATTCGCTCCGTTCATTAACGTTAGTGGCTTCCCTTTTGCAAATTCGTAGGCATCAGGCCCATAATCAGCGGTTGTAACGAGAATACCTTTTGTCGCGCCCTCATTCATTACTGTTCCAAATAAGTCACGAACTGCTGATACCCCAACAGTATTTGTATATCTTTTAGCCTGAATTATTATTTTACCACCTCGAATTGGGTCTGGGTCAAAAGCAATGGCATCAACTCCGCCGTCTTTGCTGGCTTGTGTTACTTTGACCTCTCCGCCGTTGCTGCTAAATTCATTGGCAAAAACTTCTCGGATGAGGTGTTCAAAATCTTCCCAATCCATTGAAGCCAAATTAGTAGAACTATCCATGCTACTTGCTACTTCGTAGTGGTTGACAAAACGCTTATCCGTCCTATTTATCTGTAAAATGGGCTGAATAGAAGTTAGTCCGCTCAATTTACTACTTCCAACACCTTTGAAGTTTTTGAAACAAGTCTTTGGATCAACGTGCGCCAAATCAACCTCAATAAATTCTGCTTTCTTGGCTTGAATTGACAAGATGCAATTCTTTTCTCTCTTACCAGTAGCTCGATTTATCGCATTTACCCAGCCGTTGAAACTAACAAATTCAACTGCGTTGGCCTTATCTGCCTCGAAAACCTCATGAATTGTCCGCAGTGTAATTTTATACATCGTTGCGTCAAACAATTTCTGCACCTGTGCATCAGAAATATAGTATTCTTTTAAGTCATTTTTAATAAACTTAACCTCGTTCAAAGTAGGCAAGTCCTCTATCGTCGGCAGAGAATATTCAACGACCAAAATCTTATTGTCAGGATTGTAGTCGATTTCGAAACTCTTAGGAAAACTATCAGGATATTGCGAGTTGTTCAAAACCAACTCGCAATATTCCAAAACTGCACTTTGGTCGCAACTCATATACTTGGATTGCAACTCATCAACTTTTTTATTTTTATTTTCTTGTTTATTTTCAAAATCCGCTTTTCGTTTTTGCCATACTTTGACTTCTTCGGCAACTTGCTTGCGGACTTTATCTTTTTCAATCTCAAAACTGATATTCTGTTGCTCGTAGTCCTTCTTTCTTGCCTCATTATGTCTGTCAATTTGCAAACAGTCGTCGTTCCATTTCAAAGTTGCTCGATCAAAAGCATCTTTTGATTGCCGTAATTTTTTATCTTTATTGGATTTTATGAGTTTATCAAAGAATGATAATTTTGGTGCAAAATCAAAATCTTTTGGATTTGTTGGGTAGTCTTCAATAATTGGCGATTTGGGTGCTGATAAAGCGTTCAGACGCTTTGTTAATTCATTTTCCGGGTTGGATTCTTTGAATTTTGTCTTATCTTTTAACGTCTCCCAATCAATAGTATCATCAATACCTAATGTGTGAATGAGTATGTTATCAACAGCTTCCAAAGACCTAATCGCCGCTTGGGTTCTAATTTCCGCTTCTTTTTGGCTTGCTACTTGGTGATTTACGATGTTCTGTTTTGAAACGATTTTTTCCCACCTTTCTTCGAGTTTCGCAACTTGATTATCGACTTTATTCTCTAAAATATTCTCATCCGTTGATGTAAAGACCTTATAGTCGTTTAATCCGCGGTGGGTTACTTCGGCAATATATTTTACATCATAACGTGAATTTAATTCCTCACGTCGTCTGATCGAGATTTGATTTGAACTCATATTATATTATTTTTATTTTTTTTTGTGGAGAACTACTGCACTCCCGCCACCATTGTCTCCGATAAGCTACATATCCCTCCCATTCACCCCGTTGACAACCGATTATAAGCGTTTATAACGGCTAAAACCGTTTTTACCCTTTCTTCTCCAAAACACAAAAAGCCCGCTGACACTCCCGGAAAACATCCGAAAACTGCCAGCGGGCTTTTAAAATGGACACAGTAAAAAGGGGCATTTCGTTTCATTGCGGAATAATGCAGTTGCAAACATAGGAAAGTTTTTCAATAAATTACCCCATTAACAAAAAAAATAATTTTACCGCTTAGCAATACCGGATCGGGCCTTCTTCCGGCGTCAGGAAATCGTAAATCATCCACCAACCCCATCTACCCGCCGCTGATCGGTTCAGGCCTGCGGCTTCCAAAAAGGCAGCAGTAATTGTGGCCGTTGAGCAGGCTTTATAAAAGCGATGCTGTTGAGACCGTCTTTGGGATTGATGCATTCAACGCTCGGTACGGTTAAGGCTGTTGGGGTATTGCTGGCTGTCGAGGTTTGCAGGAGTCTGGTTGCGGCCGTCCTTTCTTTTTTATCGGGAGGGATTTTAATGGCGGGATGTTGATGCAAGTCCATTTTGTTTCCGGGAAGATTTTGTTGGGGTCATTCATTTGGCCCTGTCACCCTTTTCGCCGAAAAAGGCGAAAAGGGTGACAGGGCCAAATAAAGGCGGGGCCGGTGGGCTGGTGCAAAAGTGCAGCTCCGGCATAAGCGATTACTTCCATTCGGCAGCAGGTTTTATCGTCCAGATTGCTGTGCAAGGACCGTCCATGTGGCGCCCTGCGAGGGTGTGCAATAAAATAATTTTTTGACGCAACGAAACAGTTTTGTTATGAACAGTTACAGCACCTATTGCCGTTTTATCCCCATCACTTAAAGGAATACCTTTCCCAGAGTAATCTTTACTTGTAACCCAATCGAATAGACCATTATAAACCTCCAAGTATACTTCACATTTGAAATTTGAATAAAAAGTAGAGATTGGAGGAGATGGTGTCTATGACCAAAGTGAGTTCGTTGCGAAAAGGCAAAGGATCGGAATTTTCATTTTTTTCATGTTTTATTTTATTCATTTAGTTATGCCCATCGGGAGCATGGACGCCATGCTCCCCTGCGTTGGTTTTGCGGGTGGGCTTTGGGCAGTATAGGCGACCATGCAGTGTGGGCGATTTTATGGCATTCAAATTCTCCACAGAAAGGAGATATATTTCGCTAATCTCGCACCAGCGGGGAGAATAGGAGGCACGAGATGCGCTTCGTTAATCTCGCGCCAGCGGACTGGCCGACAGTAGAATCTATTCAAAATGTTCCACCGTCAATTGGAGAAACAGGTAATATGCCACTAGTGCCGCATCCACCGAATAGCCTGTGAATGGACGGCCATATTTTCCGTTCATCTGCGTTCTTCGTCGGTTAAAATGTCCCGCATTAAGCCCTCCTCAAGCCTTGATGAACAAAAAATCTAT
>JBILHQ010000278.1:0-6867 GCA_044350415.1 Saprospiraceae bacterium
CACCGCTCCCTTTGCTGTTATCAAATAGCCATGGGCACCTTTGTGCAAGGTGCCCATTATTTTAGCCTCCGAACTAAATGGAATTTCAGCAATCCGTTCGTAGTGCACATCAGGATTATCAGCAGATGAACTGGAGGTATCCGCCAGGAACGCTAGCGCAATTTCGATGGGGTCGCCCACTAAAGTTATTTTCCCTTTTAGTGATTTCTCGGTGGTGTTGTTGCACAATGCGCCAATTAGTTTCAATTTTTTAAAATTTTCGGCACTCTTTTCCATTTTCCCTTCCACAATAAGTAAGCTTCTCTTTTCAATGTGTACCTTTAAAATTTCTTCCGGGAAGGAAAGTGTGTCTACGTAAATTTTATTTTCAGTTAACGTACCCGTCTTATCCGTCAAAATCACGTTGGTGCTACCCAGTGTTTCTACCGCTGAAAGTTTTTTGATAATTACTTTCCGTTTCGCCATGCGAAGCATACCGTATGACAGCGCCACAGTCGCTACAATAGGCAGGCCTTCGGGAAATGCCGCTACGGCTAAAGCAATGGATGTTTTAATAATCACGGTCCATTCCTTACCTTCAATGACGCCCAGAACGGCAAAAATGAAAGTCAAAATGAGGGTTAACCAAATCAGTTTTTTACTTAAGGCATTGAGCTTTTTATCTAAGGGAGTTATCGTTTCCTCCGCACCTTCCACCAATGCCGCAATAATACCCAGTTGCGTATTTTGTGCAATGCCGGTTATTACCGCTTTACCATTGCCATTTATCACGGAGGTTCCCTTAAATACCATATTGGTCTGTTCAGCGATTTCCGTCTTTAAAGGTAGGTTTGCAATATTTTTTTCTGCGGGAAGAGACTCCCCGGTGAGAGAGGATTCATCGCATTTCAATTGATTTAGTTCCAGGAGGCGCCCGTCCCCTGGGACTAAATCACCCGCCTCTAATAAGACGATATCACCCACCGTCAAGCTCTCCGAAGGAATTGCTGCGGTCGCCCCGTCCCGAATTACTTTAGACAAAATAATATCCATTTCTTTCAGGGCATTCATAGAGCTGCGGGCTTGCAATTCCATCCAGAATCCTATCAGCGCATTAATAAATATCACAGCCAGTATAGCAATACCTTCAGTGATGTCCCGGAACCAGAAAGAAACCGCTGCACCAAAAATCAGCAGGTAAACGATCGGGCTTGTGAATTGCTGCAGCAGTATCAGCCAAACGCTTTTCGGCTTTTGTGCCTTATATAGGTTAGGGCCGAATCGTTTCGTGCGTTTTTCGACTTCTGTTTTGCTTATTCCGGCAGCTGCATCCGTTTGGAAGGCATGCAAGATTGCTTCTGCAGACATGGCGTGGGGGTGCTTGACAGGATATTTGATTTTCATAAGCCGCTGTGGTCACCTGCCGTCCGTTGCTCCATGGTCAATCTTGCCATCAGATAGCTCACCGTAGATTCTGCTCCCTGATTAAGATTGACCGACTCTTCTTCCAGCCCATCATAACAGCCACCCGTACAGGGATTGTAGATAATTTGATGAAGGTGGTTATTTCCCAGGAACCAATTGAAAGCCATGACCATTTTGAGCGCGTAATCTTCCGTTTTAAATACCCTGTAAAATTGGCTCATGGCCAGAATCGTGTAGGCTACATCAATAGGTTGTTCACCGTATGGTGCCGCTTCCTTTCCTTTTTGCAACCATGTTTTATTGGAAATAACTTTTATCCCTCTTGCATTGAACGTTAAAGACAATAGAAAGTCGAATGAAGTCTTTGCTATTTCTTTGTACCGCAGGTCTCCGGTATCTAAATAAGCGCATAACATGGCTTCCGGCAAAATACTGTTGCCGTAAGTCAGGTAGCTCTCGAACCATTGCCAACCGGGTTCTGCTTCATGGCGGTACATTTGGACGAGCCTGTCGGCAAGTATCTTGATAAGCGCGGAGTTGGTCGCTTTTTTATTGCCAAGATTACTGTAATACAGGCCTTTTATCACAAAAGCCATTGCCCGCGTGGAGTGCATCGTTTCTACCTGTTGTAATGCGCGCTGCATGATCACCCCGGCAGCATCTATGATTATTGCAGGCAATAAACCGCGATTGGCCATCAGGTATCCTAAAGCCCAGATGGCCCTTCCATTGGCGTCCGACAAATTAGTCTCGTCATTCTGACCGGTAAATCTTTGGTCACTGTCTACGTAGTTCAAAAAATTGCCTTTGGGTTGCTGGCAAAATTGGATAAAATTCAGGTAAGTACGGATATATGGCAAATCTGCTTTTTCACGAGTCAGTTCATAATGCGTGCATACCGCGATCAGCGCCCGTGCATTATCGTCGATCGTGTATCCCGATTCAATATCCGGCTGGTTAATTTTGGAGAATTGGATTATGCCAAAGTCGGTGGTCATTTTTTTGATATGATCCAGGTTAATGGGCGGCAGGCGATATTGTAAGGGAATTTTCCCACTTTGGTAAACCAACTGTGGCATAAATAATGGTCCAGGGCTGTTGGCTATTACTTCGCTCCAATTATCCTGCTGAGCGATATTTTGGAGCAAAATAGCGTGTGCAATGGCGGAATTTTCCCAAACGGTAGGTACAATCCGTTGCAGAGTACCGGCGCTGTAAGCCGTTCTGATGGCCTCATCACTCATTAACCTGTTCACACTTGCCGTCAGTTGATCTGCGTTTTGAAAATCGACAATGATGCCCGTGTTATCCTGCAGCACCTCTTGGGCGTGCGGAATAGGGGTTGAAATAATTGGACAACCACAGCTCATGGCATAGGAAAAGGTTCCACTCACGGCCTGGTTGGGATCTGTGGATGTAAAGAGGTAAATATCAGTCAATTGTAAATATTCTAATAAATCCTGAAGCGGTAAGTAACGGTTGACAAATTTCACATGAGACTGTAGTCCTGATGCTTCCACCTTCGCCTCCAGCATTTTCCGGTACACCTCCCCTTCCGATTGTACTACTCCCGGATGTGTTTTCCCGATAGCAAGAAATATGGCGTCCGGGTGTTTTTCAACAATAGCAGGCAGCGCATCCAGGGTTGTTTCTATTCCTTTCCCGGGGCCGAGCAGCCCAAAAGTAGAAAGCACTTTTCTCCCGGTCAAGCCATACTTTGCTTTCAGCACCTCTTTGTTCAAGTGGGGCACCAAATGCGTACCGTGTTGGATTACCACGATCTTATGGAGTGATACGCCATAATCATCTTTTAGTATTTTAGCAGCATTTCTGGTCATTACCACCACAGATTCACAAGCGGCGGCTATGCGAAGGACATTAGTCTTGAGTTTGGTATCGGGATGAGGTAATACGGTATGAAAAACCACGACCGCCGGTTTGGTAAGGCCGTATAAAAATTGGAGGAAAGCATTTTCTCCGGCATGTTGGAAAAGTCCGAATTCATGCTGCACCAAAATGAGTTTGAGCGCATTGTTCTCATTAATCAAGTGCAATAAGTCAATGTACTTAGATGCGTCGTTAGTATCAAGGATATATTTTACCTCGTCGGGATATGCATAGTCAGATTTCTCGGATTCCAGCGCGCAAACTTTGAGCGAGAAAGAGTCACTGAATTTATTATTCAAGGCCTTCAGCAAATCCTGGGAGTAAGTGGCAATACCACATTCCCGGGGAGGATAGGAGGTGATGAACAGAATTTCGGGGAGGTTAGTGATGGATGTTTCTCCTGCCCCCAACCTTGGACGGGGGGCAACAACAGGAAGAGTGCTGACCATATATCTTTCGGTGTTGAAATCGATTTTATTTTGCATCCTTTTTGATATTAAGTAGTAACGCTGATAAGAGACCGGACAGACTCACAGAGGCACATGCTATTCGCTCATCGGCAGCGCCGTAATAGATGTGCAGCGTGTCGTCGAACAAGGATGTGCCCGTTGGAAAACAAACATTATTGACTTCACCTGTTATTTCATAGTCAAATTCCGGTGCAAAAAGAGGATATGGCAATCGTGCCACTTCAATAGCCGGATTCTCCAGGTCCAGCAGTGCAGCACAGGCCACATATTTGTAGCCAGTGGCGGTATCATGCACGCCATGGTAGATAAGCAGCCACCCGTGTTCAGTTTCGACAGGGGGACACCCGCCGCCGATATAGCTCACTTCGTGCTCATGTTTGGGTTCCATAATAATATGATCGTGGAACTGCAAAAAATAGTCTTCCCAGAACGCGTGCGTCAATTCTTCCAAGTCTTTGACCGAAACAATCTGAATGTCGGGCTTTATGCGATGGAGAAACCAGAATTTATCGTGAATTTTCCTCGGAAAAAAGACGACATTTTTATCCCACAAAAGGGCTTTTTTATCAATGATATGGTAAACATTGGAGGGGCCGTTGAAGCGAAAGTATTTGTCGTTCAGCGGAGTTTTACTCTCGGCCAGGTGCTTGAAATCATCATAGGTAATTTGTGGCGTAAGGATTCCTTTTTTTTCAAAATAAGGTAACTTGTCAGTAGTGGCATAAGCACCGAGCGCGTTCAAGCCATCGTAAGCCGTATAGGTGAGGTAATAAATCCCGTCAATTTTGGAAATACGGGGATCTTCAACGCCCTGGGATTCATGTTGCGTTTGTGGGAAAACGACCGGAAGGTCATACCGCTCCGCGATCTTATGCGGCCCTACAAGCCGGCAATAACCAATCGTGGAATAGTTTCCCCGCCGCACTGCCCTGTAAAAAAGGTGAACATCGCCCTCTTCTTTGATGGCAGCCGGATTCAACACACCTTCGTTCTCAAATCCCAAATTGGTTTTACGCAGGATGACCCCATGTTTCACAACTTTAATCATAATAATCTGACGGGTAATATTTAAAAAGTGAAGGCGTGTTGAATAGGCTGCTTAGAGCATGTCTGCGTTATTTTCCGGAAAATCCCAGACCTGCTCTTAATGCTTGTGATTCCCACTTGATTTAGTATCTGTCTTTGAGATAAAAGCATCGAGCCCTGGCTGTTTATTGAGTCCGCCTTTGCTTTCAGATTTGTAATCAGAGGAAGCCTTCGTCTTACCTAAAGATTTGTCAGCAGGTGCTTTTTTATGATTTTTTGTTCCTTTGTCTTTGCTCATTTTGTTCGTTTTTAAAAGGTGAAAGTGGGCGCATGAGTCGTCCCGATTTTTTTAGAAATCGGGACGGCTCCTACTGCTACTAGTT
This sequence comes from Saprospiraceae bacterium, assembly GCA_044350415.1. GTDB lineage: Bacteria > Bacteroidota > Bacteroidia > Chitinophagales > Saprospiraceae > M3007. The sequence goes on from JBILHQ010000278.1 coordinate 5,171, forward strand.
TACTTTTTATTGTTCACGCCAAGATCCTTGATGGCCTGGCCGAGTCCGTCCATGTCGTGGTTAAATTCACTTTTAAAGGAATTCCAATCCGTATTGTTTTTATCATAATTATCTATACGCATTTTCATATCCTTGTTCTTTTGCTCCATTTCTGCGATACTCTTGGCATAAATAGCATCGATTTTCTTTCCAGCGGTCTGTTTTTTCGCTTTCAGATCAGCGATGATGACGTCATTTTCATTGATTCTCAAGTCAGATTCTGCTTTGAATACCTTCCAGGCTTCCGCATCTGCTGTTTTTTTGGCTTCGGCAGCAGCTTCGTTTTGCGTTTTTGCTAAGTCATCTTTAGCATCCTGCATTTTATTCTCTGCTGTATCTACTTTCTTTTCTGAGGACTGACAACTGGAGAAGAGTAAACCAGTTGAAAGTGCGGCAACAATAAGAGTACTATAAATTGAATTTTTCATTTTACTTGTTTTATAAATTTGTATTAATGATGATGAAAGAAGGGTATCAGAGGGCACTGATAATAGCCAGCAACTCCTCTTTAGATTTGCCGAGCGTGATCTGCAAACGGCCCATCATCTCTTCTTTTTTACCTTCTTCGAACAATAAATCATTGTCTGTCAATTGGGCGAACTTTTGTTTGAGTTTTCCTTTTTGTTCGTTCCACGTTCCTTTTACTTCTGTCTTATTCATTTTATATAATTTAATCTGTGAATTCATTTTCACGATACAAAGATCAGGATAGAATGGCATTAAAAAGTTACATATTTTTGATAAAGAGTTACATGATTCACACATTAGAGTATGTCTGGTATTTTTTTGAACTAAAAATCAATAGTTGATGATTCTGGCGACAAAACACCAAGGGAGTTTACCGGGATAATAGACCGCGTTGATTTGCAGCCAGGTTCATAAAACATTGGTTTTCAGGAAGAAAAAACCCCAGACAGGCTTTTAGACTTTTGGAGAAAGAAGGCAAAAAAAACTGCTCCCAATGTTGGGAGCAGTAATGAAAACATATTTATGGTCTTATTAATTCATATTAGTCGTTATTCCGGAAAATATTTTCCGCAAAATGTTTTTTTACAAAAATATGTTGTTCGCCCACCGTCATTTTGTCTGCCGGATGAATTTCGATATTTATATTCGCAAAGTGATGGTCTGCTTTCAGGATATTCATTAATTCTGATTTTGCATCGGTCGGTCCGAAAAGAATTACACCTTCGTAATTCCGGATGACCTCGCTCAATTTTTTGTAGTAATCAGCCTGTTGACGCTGTTCTTTATGGTGCATCAGGCTTTCACTTCTGCTCAGACTCTCTTCTTTTGACTGGTGGGTAAATTTAGATTCGATACTGGTGGTGTGCATGGGATCTTCGGTAAACGCCGTTAGATGCGCGACGGAGTGGTCCATCCAAATTCCTATTTTTTTGGCTGCTGACATTGTTTTGATATTTAAGTTTTAGGCAAGTATTATCTTCCGCAGAATGTACACATTCCATTTTGAAGGGAAAACGCTGTTCGGTCTTCCATCAGAGCAAAATCACGCAGAGCGTGATCATGTCTAGTGCCGCATCCACCGAATAGCCTGTGAATGGACGGCCATATTTTCCGTTCATCTGCGTTCTTCGTCGGTTAAAATGTCCCGCATTAAGCCCTCCTCAAGCCTTGATGAACAAAAAATCTATCGC
>JBILHQ010000086.1:0-22775 GCA_044350415.1 Saprospiraceae bacterium
ATGCACCGATTCCCGTTTTTCTACTCTTCATCGCTTAATCACCTGCTCCTGCCAAATTTTTGATGGCATTCCGGAGATTATCCGACTATAATTCCCAGACATGCTCTTATTGTTATCAGGGTTTAGATGATGATCGGGTAAATGTAGAATATAATAAACTTTTTATCAGAAAATCTAGTGGAATTATAGATTTGATTCCCACTTTTGGTCACCGATTTGATGAATCCAAATTTAAAATCATTTTATCACGAATTCATAATAATTTTTTGGAACCGGATCTTTAATTGCAAATAATAATAAATAATATCAAATATGTCGACATGGTAAATTCGAATGCTAAACTCGTGGAAATGCAAATTCCATTAGAAAGTCAGACCTGTGAATACCAAAGTCAAGATAATATTAATAAACAAAATTATACATTGTCAACCAGAAATGGCGCAAATGTTTATGTGATTCCTACCAACAAAAATGATGTATATGTTAATTTTATTCCACGTAAAGTTATTGTTACTGATAGTGATATAAATACTTATTTAGATTCTTCCTTTTCTTACTTTGTTGCTAATCCTGTAATTCCACGTGAATTGTTTATATTACCGGATGGGCAAATATTCAGGTGTATAACAGAGGGTTCACTCCCGTTGCCAAAAGACCAATATATGTATTACGTCATGGTTACTGTGTGTTGATGATGCTAAGGTACAATTTGAAAGCAATTCACAACTTGTAGTCACATTTTCGACAGTTGCGGCAAACTGTGTGTTGATGATGCTAAGGTACAATTTGAAAGCAATTCACAACGGATTATCTTATTCACCGGTCCTTTTTCAGTTAAAATTATTTTGACTGAAAAAGGACCGGTGAATAAGTTAATCCGTTAAAAAAAATAATCAGAATAAGTAAAGTGCTGTCATTTGTCCGAAACCAAAATAGTAACGCACTAATGTCAGCACTTTAAATCTGTCAAATCTAAAGCACTTCCTTCAGCCCCGCCGAAGCAAACGGCGACTTTTTCACCTCAGCCAATAATTTATCGGTTGTTTTGTTGTCCCATCCGCCAGTTTCATAGGCCAATTGATCATTCAGGTCGGCCAGTTTCGGGTCGCTCAGGAGCACGTGGCTGATCTCCATGGCAATCGCTTGTTGCTGCGTGGCGCTCATTTCGGGTTCGGTAGCGCGGCGACGGTCAATAAAAAGGCCGATCGCCTCGGTCAATCCGAACCAGGAACTTTCGGCTTTCGGCATTTTCATGTCATCGGAAACCGTAATTACCGGTGTATTCAGCGCCGCCATTGCTTTCAGAATACCGTTGCCAAAAAACTGTTTAGCTTCTGGAAAATTGGGAGGCAAATGCGCACCTGCAAAAATAGCCCTTCGAACCGCCTCCACTTTTTTCCACTGTTGCCCTGGTTGGTAATAGCCTTTAGCTGCCAGTTCAGCGCGGTGTTTCATGATATAAAGGGCAGCGGTAGCCGCAACCTGTGGGGTGGCCGAGGAGGTGCCACCGCCCGATTTGCGAAAAGGTTTCGCGCTGCGGTATTCTGCCCATGGCACATTGGGGGTATAAGCTGCCACCGCGTATTGCATGACCGAAGCCGGTCCCCAGTTGCCCTGCATATATTCAAAATTATTAGAGCGGGTACGCGCAAATTTTTTCTGTGCCTCAAAATCATAGGGGTAATGATTCTGGCAAACCCCACAAGCGGCAATCACCCGGCTGAAACGAGCAGGCCAGATTACAGTACGCGGACCGATTTTGGCGTTGCCTTCCACCATTGAATTACCAGCTGCGGTAACAATAACTATACCCGCTTCATACGCTTTGTTGATCGCCCGCGCCATTTTAGCACTCGGTTTACCTCCTCGAGACATTGTAATCACTTCACAACACGTTTCAATGGCGTAGTCAATGGCCTCCACAACAGACTCACTGTCGAGCACGATCACACTGTCGCCAACCCGCATTGGGATCACTTCTGCGCAAGGAGCGGCACCGAGGTAACCGATATTTTCGCCGTTGGTATACTCCGACGGCATTTTCCAGCCCGCTAAAAGCGCCAGAGTGCCCAATCCGTGTCCCTGATTTTCATTGCCGCCGTAAAAAATATCGATGGCTTTATTGTTCGATTCGCCCGGAACAAAAGACCGGGCCAGATCCCGCAAAATATTCGGATTGTCCCAGATGGCGGGGTGGGTGGGGAAATACCCGGTATCGAAATGAGCGATACGCACTTTTTGAGTGATACGACCCGCTTCCATTTCAGCCATCACCTGATCGCGCGCCTCTGCCAGTTGGGAATATTCCGCCCCAAGGTGCCAGGCAAACGGTACTTGGGCTGCGTTAGTCATAGGCGGCCAATTCTCCCGGAACCCAAAAGTATCGACCCCAGATTTATCGCCATCTTTCCGTTCCTCCACTGGCACGGGCACCGTTTGTGCAGGTTCCACTTCTACTGCGATACCGTTTTTCTCCGCATTCGCCAATACCGCGTAAATAATATCCCAAACATTGCCGAAGGCACCATTTTTGTATTCCACAATCACCGTATCCTTGTCGGGGAATCGCATTCCTTTTACGCCCGGCGGCAGCAGGGGAAACAATTTGCCAGGGTCATAATCGCCTTTGGTAAAAGTGATCGTCACCATCAGGTGCTGTATCAAAGGCTGCGGAGGAGCGTCTGCCGGTTCAGCAATCGACCAGAGGTCGAGTATAGATTCATCGCTGGGTGGATTGCGGTATCCTGCCACCCTGTCGGCGTCAGGGATATTGATAGTCATTGGGAAATTCCAGTGGAAAGTCGGAATGACGGCACCATAATCCAGCATATTAGGTGTGGGATACTGGTATTGATCCGTCAGTATTTTTATCATCGCAGCGGAACTGGTCGTTGGATTCAGCATTTGGGTTCCCCACAGTTCTTTCAGCATACCTGTAAACCGGCCATTTTCAGCACCATCATACGCCTTTTGGTTATCCTGACATGCTGCAAACAGCTTTACTGCTGCACCGATACGGCGATTTGTGTTACCTGTGTTCGTTTTCAGGCGCTCCTGAATGGGTTTATAAACTGCCGTAAAATGCTTGGAGTACGGTTTATTGCCGACCATTTCTTTGAGTCGGATCAGTTTTTTCTTTTCCAGTTTACGAAGCATCCCTTCCACTGTCAATTCCAGATCGTCGTCGCCCACGCCCCTGATCACCGTGCCGCTATGACAGCTATCAGAGAAGACCAGAATACGCACGCCGTCTTTAAATTGTTGAAAAGCCTCGTACAACTCATCATCGATAAGTTGGCGATCGTAAAGACACCAGGTTTCATCGGTCCCCCGATCACCATCGGTATAGTACTTTTTGTCGTCAATTTGTCCGCCGTGTCCTGAAAAAGTGAGCAGCAGGATATCGCCTGCAGTCAATTCCTTCGACCAGTCAGAAAGCGTTTCCAGCACCTTTTGGGCAGTAGCGGCGCTGTTGTGTAAAGGGAGGATGCGTTCGTAACCAAATTTTGTTGCAAATTGCTGCATGGTTTTGGCATCATTCACTGCGGCGAGTAATTCGGGAAGGCCGCCGTAATGGGTTTGGTCGACTTTGTTCACTCCGATATGGAGCGAGAATCCTTTTGGCATAACAATGTATTTTAAAAATGAGGGAGAAAAAAGGCATGTGTTGATTTAGCCGAACTGATTTGGTTTTCTGTCGCCCTTCTCTCCCCCCTCCAGCGTTTAACAGTACAATATTAACCTGAAAAAGAGGGGAAATACAAGCCTGAAAGGGCGACAGGTGCGTTTGGGCGGGTGAATGGTGGCTTTCGGATGGGGAAAACACCGCATCACCCGGCTTCTAGTGCCTCGACGACTAAGTCGTTCGTCGAACGTTTAGGGTAATGGCTCCATGGTTATTTTGGTAATATCTCTTAGTATCATTGGCAAAAAAAGATAAAACGCCATCCTGTTCAATATCTACTTTCCGGTAATTGCCGATGGCAAACCCCGTGTTATCATTGTTATCATAACAGGCGCAAAGGCAAAAACACTTTGCTTTTTTGACGCGGAGGCCCAATAACCAAGCCAATGGATTAAAAAAGCCATTCGGCGTGGTTTTAATCTTCCAGTCGGTCCAGCGTTGCTGGGAATCGCAGGAAAAAATATAGGATTCCCCTTTGAGAACTGCTATTTGTTGGGAGGAATACGATTCTTCCGCTTTGATGTCCAGCGGGATAGTGGTGTTGAGCGGGATGGTGATTGGGTTGGGCATGATTCATTGTTAGTTTAGGGTTGTTGCGGTGGCTCCCACCGCAACAACTATTGGTTATTTCATCATTTGATCATTTCTAAAATATTATAAGAAACCTGATTGCGCTTCCTGAACCATTCATCATGGGTCAGCAGGCCCATCATATTTTCTCTTTTGGCAGCGTTATAGGTTTGGAGTAATTGAATGGCATCTGAATTGGTGGCAACTAACTTTTGGAGCGCCATCTCCAGATTGGATTTTGACACCAGGTTCCGGATTTCGGTGTACAGGGCAGTATGGTCAGGGGTTTCCTGAACCAGCACCGTTTCTATGGCAAGGCTTTCCAATCCAGCATCCTTATTGTTTACAGATGTGACCGGCGTAATGGTGAATATCGGCGGCGGCGCCCCCCTGCCTTTCAGATAAAACACGAACTCCCCGCCATCATCACCTGCATTTTGCAAAGGGCGGCCATCGGGATATTGATTGGCATTTCGTGGAACGCTCGTCTTCAAAAATCCGGCTAACTCTGACACAGAGAACCGGCCTTCCGTGTGATCTCCCCTTTGAAGAAAACTAATCAATTTTTCCGCAAATGGGCTATGTTCTCCTGCTTCGCCATCCGAAACCTTCTCCTGCCGGCCAGCAGTAATTGCCCAACGGGAAGGGAATCGCTCTCTGACATCAACAGGATATGTAGGGTCGCTACCACTTTTTGTGGTGTAAAAAAGTGATCCTGAAAAACAAGAATCCACCAGCAAAAGAATATGCCGCGCTTTCATAGTCCTGACATACCGCAAAATATCCTGATTGGTTATTCCCTCCGTAGAATAGTTATTAAAATCACAACCCGAAACTAACCAATATCCTTCTTTGTCTATTTTGTCGATGATACCGTGGCCCGAGAAATACAGAATGAAATTATCCTTTTCTGTTAATTTATTGCTGAGATTCCGGATTTCTCGAATAACTGCTCCCCGATTGGCTTTACCATTCGGCATTGTTGTAATATCTCCGGAATCAAACCCATGGTACCGTTGCAATTCCTTCGTCACCACCTCCATATCCTTCACACAATTATACAGCTGGCTATCGCTGTACTCATCAATTGCAATCGCCAACACATAATTTTTGCCTCTTTGTAAATCTGAACTATTGGTTCCTTCCTCTTCATCGAACCCGGTTCCTTTGGTATTCTCTTTAGACATCATGGAGATATATTTATTTTATTGCTAAAATTAAGGGTACTGTGAAGTAATCTCCAAAATTATTTCACCATTTTCATCTTCACAGGGTCCCATTGAATCACTTTTTTCTTTTTTACGCTCAAATTACACGCTAAAGAAGGCGCTGCCGCCCGCAGTCCGAAAGTGGTATCCTGGACGCAGGTTTTCCCGGTCCGGACCGATTCGAAGAAATGGACCATATGATCGTACCGGGAGTCGTAGTTATCGGATGTTTTGAAATTGACTTCCTCGCCCCAGGTCAACTTCGTGGTTGCGTCGCCAAATTTTTCCTGGTGCCATTTCTGATAGGCTTCTTTTTGCTTTGCTGAAAAACTGGTATAACTGTCGTAACCGCCAAATCCTGTGGTCAATGGCCGTTTAAAATGTTTGATTTTCAATTCATTGCCTGTCAATTCCATCACACCTTCAGTACCTACAATGCGGGTTTGCGAGCGACCTCCACTGCCGTCGGCTAAGTTGACCCGGGTAAAAAAGTGAAAGGACGGGTGTGCGGCGGTTTTAGGGTAATCCATCATCCCGGTCACAATATCATACGCGTCCCGACCGTCTTTCCAGTAGTTCAGATCGCCTAAAGCAAATATCCGCTCGGGACCAATCGAACCGGTCACGGTATGCAATAATGTGAAATTATGCACAAACAAATCGCCTGCCACACCGGTACCATAGTCATTGTAATTCCGCCACCTGAAAAACCGGGTGACATCAAATGCCGTTTTGGGTGCGCGGCCCAAAAAACGATCATAGTCCACCGTCTCCGGCGAGGCATCAGTAGGAATAGCGTACTGCCACGCGCCACGGGCATCTGCCCGGTCAGTTACCGCTTCGGCATGCACCAATTCGCCAATAATCCCTGTGGCAAGTTGTTTTTGTGCCTCCAGGGTGACTAAACTGCTGGCACCCTGACTACCCACCTGGCATACTTTTCCCGACGCTTTTTCGGCGGCAATCATCGCGTGGCCGTATTCAATTTTGTGGATCATCGGTTTTTCGCAGTACACGTGTTTCCCGGCTTTCATGGCCTCAATGGCGATCACATCGTGCCAGTGATCGGGCACACATACGAATACCGCGTCGATACCATTCCGGGCGATAACCTCCCGGTAGTCGCGTGTAGTCAGGATGTTATTGCCCCACTTTTCCCGGGCATATTCCAGTCGGCCATCATACAGATCGCAGACCGCCACCAACTCCGTGCCGTCTACTTTCAACGCGGCATCCATATCATAATGCCCGATGATGCCTGCCCCAATGAGGCCCAGTCGTACTTTGTCGTTGGCAGTCACTTTTGCTTTCGGCTGCAAAACAAATGCTTCGCGGGTGAACAGTTCAGTGCCGAGCGTGATCGCAGCGGTGGAGGCGGTTATTTTTTGGAGAAATTTGCGTCTTTGCATGATGGGCGTTTTAATGTTCAATGTTCAATTTGGGTTACTGAGCCTGTCGAAGTATTAATGTTCAATTTTCAATTGGGGAGCGTGTCAGGACTTATTAATTAACCTTTTTGGATATTAGATACCCGTAAAATCTTGCAGTTATACCGAACCACAAAGATGGACATTAAATATTAAAAATGCCCGTCCTATTACGCTCCCCAATTGAACATTGAACATTTACAATTCAGTATTGAACATTATTCAACCAGCCGCTCCACCTCTCCCATCACTACCCCACTCTTAAAATAACTCACATGATCGCAAGCCACTTCTTCCACTGCCACAAATCCGCCTTTTGCGGAGCGCGCACTTTCCACCCGAACGGCCATATCGTTGGGCAGGCCATCGAACAGCGCATAATCGGCGAGGATATATTTACCGCGCTCTTTCAGTCCAGTGACAACCTGCCGCCATACGGTCTCGTCTTCTCCGGCTGATGATTCGATGATGGAGGTATCTCCGGTAATCAGGTAGTATTGCACACCTTTGCGGTCGGCCGTATCGCCATTGAGTTGTTGCAGGAATTTGGAATCGGGTTGCATCTGATCGAGTGTGCGGAACAGGGTTTTTTCGAGTCCTTTCCAGATCAGGGAACAGAACGCAAGGTAGGGCTTAACGGCGGTAATGCCATTGATGCCCAGTGTAATCCAGCCGGTGAGTTTTTTGCGAAAATCACCGATTTCGGAACCGCCATTCGGGGTGCCGATTTGGATGAGTTTCGCGATAAGGTCGGAACCGTCTTCCTGTTCAATGACCCAGCGGGAGACCAATCCGCCCATAGAATGCGCCACGATGGTGATCGATTTTTCAGGAACGGCACATGTGCGGAGCATAAGGAGCAGGCCCCGGGCGATGTCCTGGATCTGGGAGTCTAAATTTTCGTAATCAAAAGTGAGGACAGCCTTGAATTTACCGGCGATTTCCGGCCGCTTCAGGATAGTTGGAGCGGAATCATCGGTGTCGCCAATAATACCGTGAAGGAGCAGAAGTACGCCGCCGCCACTGACTGCTGTTTGGATAGTGCCCAAAGCAGCATTGTCTTTTTCACCTTTCCCTCCGAAATAATCGGTACGCAGGACGTCGCCATTGTCGTCGAGTGCAACCAAGGATAAGCGATTGTACCGCTTTCTGCCGGTTATTCTACTCCAGACTACTTTTTGAAAAAATAATTTCAGGGAACCCGGAAGGGATTTTTGCCCTTCGATTGGCTGCCCCAACTGGCCTGAGGTTTCCTCCGGCAACCGCTCTATCCGCACCTGGCCTTTATCATCGGTATAACCGAGTGGATAATACAGTCCGGATACCTCGTCGTAGCCAAACGGCACAATAGCTTCTTCAACACCTAAAGGGTCTCGTGGAATCATCATCATCGGGTGCTGCGCATCGACACTGCCAGCAATATTGGTCAGTTCGATCATGCTTAAATGCGTATCCGGCGCGCTGGATACCCCGCGGGCGAATACCTCAGGCGCGCCTTCCACGCCATCCCAAAGGCTGGATGGTGGTAAAAAAGCTTCATTGTCCATCCCTTTTCCTTGTAAAAAACCGGACCGATTGACCGCTTCCACGGTACTTTTAAAACTATCGGGCATTTGGATAGAAAATGCGCCAAAATCGCCGGTTACAGCCGCAGCAAGATCTTGTTTGGCTTTCGGAATAGCGATCTGGATAGGAATTTTGATCACAGTCCAGTCATCTTTTGTCCTTTCATCATCATCGAAACCCGCATCACGCATGGTATCCAGCTCTACCCCATCCTGTTTGTATTGCGCGAGTTCAAACGACTTGTCAGACACAAAGATCATCAGGTAATCCTGGATTTCACTTACGCCGACCGCCTTCCAGTTTTTATCAATTTTTAAAGGAATGGACAAATACTCACGGCCTCCGGCCTTGAATTTTAAATCGGCATAGGGGTCTTCGCCTGGCCCGCCTATTTTTTGGACGTTTAAAAGCGCTGTTTCGATACCGTATTTGGCATCGCAATACAAGGCCCCCACCCAATAGCTGCCTTCTTTTACACTTACCCGCACTTTGATCGCAGGCTGTTGTATTTTAGCTCCGGTAGTTTTGCCGCTTACCCGTACTACTTCCGGATACGGACTAAGATCCGACTGGTTATTAACTGAAACGTATTTATTTTCGGGAATATCAGCCAGGGTATCTGCATTAAACAACACCCCTTCCAACGTTTTGATATCAATAGAAATAGCATTTTTGGGTATGCTGGTCGTTGGGTTATTCAATAACAATACGGCATCATACCTGGTCACTTTCCCCAGGTCCCTTACAAACTGGGTAGCATTCGGAGTTCGCATAAATAATGGCACGCTACTACCCGGCCGGAGCAGTACAAAACAAAGTTGTCCTTCCTTATCCGGCATGACCCCTATCAAATACTGAGGTGTTTCTCCGTCGGCAGCCAATGCCGCATACCGCAGTTGTTGTTTTGCAAATGCGGCTTTTACAGCGTCAGTCATGGCTGGGTTTAGGTGTTCACTCAAGCCTGTTTTTATTGCCGGCAATATATCCAAGGTAGCAGAGAGATTCGTTGCCTCCTTATTTTGCTCCGTAAAGCCAACAGACTCAAGAATGGATTCTCCTGCTCCTACCGACTTCACCGATACTTCCCGATTCCCGATCCGCACCTTGGCGTTGGAGACAGGAAGGCCATTGATTGTTCCGGCTTTTACTTTCCATTGTGACGTATTTTGGTCAAAAACAACTGGGAATAACTCGATGGGGGCCTGAAATTCGTTGCGCAGGAACAACAGGTTATCATCCGTCACTTCTGTTTTTCCGAGCAATGGAATCTGGTTGTCCACCCTGGCCCGCACAGCCGTTTCCACCCGGCGGATTAATTCGGCATAGGTCAGGTTGGTGCCATTTTGCCGCAGTGTTTCGAGGAGGCACCAGGTAAATGCGCCGCGTTTCTGGCGCTCGCCATTGGGTGCATCGAAATACAATTCATACGCGCTTTCACTATTCCGGGCTGCCGACAGATTGACGTGCCGGGCGTGCCGAATGCCACCGTTAGAGTCCACTACTGTTTGTCCAGGTTTAAAAGCCGTATAAAAGCAATTGCCATCGCGCGAAAACCCTGTGATTTGATCCGGCGCAAATCCTTTAGTGGTCATCCGTGCTACGGGCGCATTCAGGTCATCGCCACGGGTGACGGTACCGGAATGGCAACTGTCGATAATCGCCAAAAAATGGACACCTTTTTTCCCTTTTCCCGGTTCTTTCCCTTCCAATGCCTTGGCTATCAGATATCCAACTTCCTTATCTAAAATATCAGGTGCGTTTTTCACCCGACTATCCACACAGACTAAAGTTTGGAGCAAATCCCCTGGTTCATAGCCTTTAAATACTTCCGGAGCGCTGGCCGTAGAACCATGTCCGCTGTAATAGAGCAGGCAAAAATCGCCGTCCTCTGCCTTGGCGAAATGGTCAAAAGCAGCAATAATATTTTTTCGGGAGGGTTTTGCAACGGCATCAATATCCCGTTTTTTTATTTGTTCTGTATCGTCGGCATCGGAAGGAGCCAACAGGAATTGCGGGATGAAATTTTTGCCGAGTAATTTCTGGAAATAATCCTGTATTGCCAGTGCATCATTGATGCAGCCGTTCAAAGGTTTTTGCGGGTAAGCATTGATGCCGATAATGACGGCGTAGAGTTTATTGGCCATTTTGTTATCAGTTAATTAGTTGTCAGTTAATCAATTAATTAGTTGTCAGTTAATCAGTTATCAGTCGTAGCGTTGACCAGAGGCAGGGTATTTCAGCGTAAAAACCGACATACTTGTGGTCGACGCTACGACTGATAACTGCCCTGCCCCTACACCCCTAGCCAATTCAAAAAATCGTCTTTATAATTTTTTGAAACGCTGAGTCGTTTTTTGTTGGTTAAATAAACAAACCCTTCCCGGTTAAATTCCCCGACAAAATCACGGTTGACGATATGGCACCGGTGAATGCGAAAAAATTGCTGCCGGGGCAGCTTTTGATACAAGTCAATCAGCGATCTGGGAATCCTGAGCGGAGAACCAACTTCATTAGACAGGTATATTTGGGAGTAATTATTATCGGAATCGCACCAAACAATTTCATCGCATTTCAGCATCCGGAGGCCGGAATCTGCGGGCACCGCAATTTGCTTGACCGCGGGTGAATTTCGCAGGGTGTCCCATGCCTTATTGACCGCCGTTTTTAGTTCGTCTTCCGTAAAGGGTTTCAGCAAATAATCCAAAGCACTGCTTTTGATGGCCCGGATGGCAAAGTTATCATAAGCAGTGGTAAAAATCACCTCAAAATTAACATGTTGCAAGCGTTCGAGCACATCAAATCCCGACATGGAGCCAAGGTTGATGTCTAAAAAAACTAACTGTGGGTGCAAAGTGCTGATCTGGTGAATAGCATCTTCTCCGCTACTGCAGGTGGCAACAACGTCGACTCCGGGACAGTTTTGTTGGAGTTTGAGCAGGAGATTATCCAAACCAGTCTGCTCGTCTTCTACGATAATAGCTTTCATTTTTTTCAAATGTGAGGTATGAGGTATTAAGTGTTAAGTATTAGGTGATTAAACCGGCAAGGTGATGGTAACACGGGTTCCGGTGGCGGCTCCTTCCGCATCATAGAGATCTTCGGTAAAGAGATCACTGCCTTTTATTTTTTTAATGGTTTCCAAGCGCTCTTCTGTGATCGCCAATCCGTGGGAGGGCTGGGTAATAACCATTTGTTTTTTGTATTCTTTCGACTTTTCGCGACCAATACCATTATCCTCAATAATACATTGGTAGGTCTGCTGATCGACACGCTTCACTTTGACCGTTACTATTCCTGGAACATTATTGGGTTGAATGCCATGCCATATTGCATTTTCCACAAACGGCTGCAGAATCATAGGTGGCAGCGCGATATTGTCTTTGTTGAGGGTGGGTTCTGATTCAATATCGAAGGACAATTTTTCACCCAGCCTTAATTTTTCCAGATTAAGAAAGTACCGGAGCGTCTCCAATTCTTCGGCCAAGGTTATCGTTTCGCTGCGCGAATTATTGAGAATAATACGACAGAGCCTTGAAAACTGAATAATATAATAAGAGGCTTCTTTATTTCGGTTGTGATTAACCAAAGAATCAATAGCATTCAGGGTGTTGGAAATAAAATGTGGATTCATTTGTGCGCGGAGCGCCTCCATCTTGCTGTGCAATTCCCTATTCAGGATTTTACTTTTTCGCCGTTGGTCGAAGATGATAAAACAAAGAGTTGATAGCAGGAATACGACTGTCAATCCCAGCAGGAAGTTCCTTTGTTTTTGTCTTTCGCTGTCCACAGTGGATAGTCGCTCTGCTTGATAGTATTTTTCCAAGCCATGCTGTGAGGTTGCGGTCAGGCTGTTTTTATAAGCCAATTCATTGGCATATATTTCGATAACTTTCATTCTGATTGCATCACAATTTTGAAATGTTTCGCAGTACCGCAACAGGTTAGTGGTAACCAGTTTGATGACAGATTGATCATGGGTTGCTACCGCTACAGGCAGGGCATCTTCAAAATATTTTTGGGCTACCATTAAATATTGGCTGGCAACAGCAGGATTATTACTTTCGAAATAGGCTTTCAATGCGTAAGCCACACCAAATTTGGACAGCAATTCTGCGTCATTACCGATCGTCGTTAAATGTTTCTTTTCTTCGTTCACCAACCGGTCAAAATAATCTTCATTTCGTGTTTGCTGATACACGTGCAGCAGGAAGTTGAGTGAAGAAAGAAAAGCCTCCTTCTTTCCTGCATTAAAGGGTGTGGTAGCATAAGCTGCAGTGGCGCGCGAGATATATGCTTCTGCCAGATCCTTCTTCCCCGCAGCCATATAGTAAGCGCTCAATTTAACACAAGTCCGCCCTACCCGCACGGAATCGCCGGCCTGTTCAAATAAATTCAAACTGGTCATTTGTGTTGCCAAATCATTGCCATTCACATTCCCTTTCACTGTGTTCAGGTAAGCCAATACCCAAAGAGAATCGGAAGGTTTGTTTTTGATTTTCTGTACCAATGCCATCCCTGCGGCCAAATCATCTCGTGCATTTATACTGTCTTTGCTCATGTCGAAAGCAATAGCCGCCCTCAATCCATAAGCCCTTGCCAACCAGTAGGGTTTCTTATATTTGGGCAACTCCAAAATACTCTTGCTGGTACTCGCCAGAGCACTATCAAAAGGGCCGGGGTTATTTTGAAATTCCAACCAGGCGAGCCAGTAATAAACCAATGCCTCCCGTTCTTTATCATCTTCTGTAAAGGACCGAATCAGGGCTTCCTGCGCTAACCGTACTGCAAAAGGCGGATCCTGGTACTGGTACTGGTTGACCAATCCCAATAAATAATCCATCTTGCTTGATTCGAAACCAATTCGGTCAAGCGCCTGATTAACAGAGTCCGGCAAAGGCAAAACAGATGTTGATTGGCCTTGCCAAGCCCACGTTTTTATAACAAATAGCGATAATAATACTGTTAGTACGAATCTGGTCATTGAATTTACATGTCCTTGGAATTGGGAACAATTGGCGGCATCACCGGAGGTGGTATGGTTGGAGTGCCACCGGTACTTGAACCGGCACCTCCGCCAGATTCCGTGGCCGCAATCAGATCATCGCCTTTGGAATCGGCAACAATATCCGGCAAAACCGGGGGGGCAATGGGGGTAACATGTGCGGTGATCAAATCATCGGTGTAAGTAACCAATCTGCTGACAAACATTGCTGTCTCCGGATCGGAAATACCTGGAACACGATCTATGATCATTCCTCTGAACTCGTCATAAGTTGCCATACTGAAATTGCAATTAAAGGTGAAATATATGTGTTCTACATTTAATAAAACAAATTTACTGCTGACTTCTTTGAATTACGTATCACCAAGGGGCGAAAAGAAGGAAAATGTGGGTGAAAATACAATGTGAAAGGGTGAAATATCGCAGAGCGTGATGCGCTAAAAAAAGAGCATTACCACTACTCCAATGGCCGTCAGCCACAAAATCATCTGCCGGTAGCGTTCTTCGGCCATCACCCGTACGATCCGGATACCCGTAAAAAAGCCGATAATTAAAAATGGCAGCAATGAGAGGTTTATCCCGATCGAATCGGCGTTGACGGTTTTCCAGGCAAAAATATGAAAAGGGAGTTTAAAGGTATTGACCAGCATAAACAGCCACGCCGATGTCCCGATAAAGTGAACTTTTGACAACCGCATACTTAGAAAATAGATATTGGAAAAACCACCCGCAAGATTGCCTACCATGGAAGTAAAACCCGCACTCAGGCCTAAACTACCTGCAAAAGCCCAATGGGCAGGCACATAAACCTGTTTCTTTTGATCAAACCAAATCATCATTGCTACGGTAAATAAGATAACCCCTGCCATTACTTTTTTGAATAAGGACTCATCCAAATCCTTTCCAAACCAGGTACCCAACAACACGCCCGCCACCATCCACGGCAGCATGCGTACAAGATACGGCCATTGGGTATGCCGTTTATAGTGCCATACCGCCAGAATATCCGCGGTAATCAACATCGGCAAAAGAATGCCCGTGGAGGTTCGGCTGCCAAAAACATGCGCCAACATGGTCACAGTAACGATCGAAACAGCATTAATACCCGCTTTGGAGATACCCAAAATAACAGATGCTGCTATAGCAATGGCCCATTGTACCGGAGATAAGTGGTATTGGTGTAAGTATTCAGGCATCATAAATCTAGGTTTTACCCTCGGTTTTTAAACTTTTGTAACCGTTGGAAGGCACAAACATACCATTCTCTTTTTTTTTTTACATTTTTCTGGATTCAACACCGCTCAGGTATACCATTTATCACAAAAGGTTCCTACATTTGCCATTATATTTTAAAATACGTCGTTTAGTACTTTAAAATAGTTAAACAGGTTTATTTATCCGGCCATTCGTCGAAACCGATTACTGCCAAAAATCCAAGTGAAAACGCTTATTTTGATGATTTTTTAACCCATGATCTGCTTAATCCTGTATTATTTGCCATCCCTTAGTCGAAATTCAGTTCAGTATGTTGAAATTTACTCCGCACTTCGTTTTAATCCTTGCCGCCTTCGTTTTTTCTGCTTGTCCTTATAGTGCCAACGTACCGCTGTCCACCCCGGATACCATGTCTTTCGATCCCCGCATCCTCGGCCATTGGAAATCGCCCTATCTCACGGCCGAAATTAATGGTATCCGGATTGCAAAAAATGAAAAAGGGCAATTGATTGCCAACGAATTTTCCCGGGAGAAGGGAACCATAAAATATGATAAAGATACCCTCATTTTTTCCCCAACGAGGTTGGAGGGTTTGTATTTTATTGATCAAAAATCGGATACAGCCGCCTTATGGACTGCGCATCCTTACTTTTTTTCGCTCGACGGCAATGTTCTCAGTACGTATTCTCTGAACGATACGCTTATTGGGAAAGACAGAAAGTTTGCCTCTTCCACCGAATATCGGGAATTTGTAGCACACAATATCTTCAGACCACGCTTTATGGAAAACCCTGATGTTATGATGCGGGTTACGGAAGGCGAGTTGCGGGGTGATTATATTGACCTGATGGTAACAGATACATCAACTATGCACCTTCAACAAATCGCATACGCTGTTCGCGTCAGCGATGCTCCATACCTTTCAGAGTCCTCCAATGGTAAATCCCTGCAAAAAAATATCCGAAAGATCGAACGGCGAATAAAACAACAGGCGAATAACCTCCGCTTAGACAGTATTTCCGGCAGCAATGACCACGGCTTTGAAATCAATCAATTTTGTTTTACAGCCAAAAGCAATACGATGCTGGAATACCAGAAAAAGCACTTGAAGAGTATCAAAAATGTCGCTGTTGATCCCATTTCCTTCCAGTATTCAGAAAGCATGAAAGACCTCTCCCCTATCCTGGACAGCCGGATGGCGGCTATGGCAGGCGAAATGGCAAAGGTCGAATTTCCTGACATCAAACAGGTGGAACAAGTGGTATCTTTGGATGCCTTCGACGAAAGGGCCGAATTACTCCGGGAGAATACACTGGAACATGCCATGAAAATTAGTACT
Source organism: Saprospiraceae bacterium (assembly GCA_044350415.1). Classification (GTDB taxonomy): domain Bacteria; phylum Bacteroidota; class Bacteroidia; order Chitinophagales; family Saprospiraceae; genus M3007. Next base: position 16,013 of record JBILHQ010000086.1, read on the forward strand.
TGTTTCATGGAGCCCTACCAAACCATTTACGATTGGGACCACTTCGTCTTCAGCGGCCGTGACCAGCCATACTGGAAAATTGCAATTTACCGGGTATGGCTGAAGTGATTTACGATTATTTCAAAACCTTCGACCGGTATTCCCCCGGTGTAATACCTTCCATTTTCCGGAAAGTCCGGATAAAATAATTCACATCGCTGAACCCTGCGTACAATGAAATATCCCTGATACTTTCAGCAGGCTGCGCCATGAGATCTTTAGCCATTTTCAGCCGTTCCGAATTGATAAAATCAATAGGTGTAATGCCAAATTCCTGTTTGAAATACCGAAAAAAATTGGCCCGGCTCATACAGGCCATCCGGGACAAGTGCTCAATCGACATTTTATCACTCAGGTGGTCCTTAATATACCTTGAAATAAAGGCAAATCGCTGGGAAACACTGACGTCACTGCCGTTGGCCGTTTTCATTTCTACCAAATTCTGGCTTTGAATAATGCGAACCATCAACTCGCGCAGGGCCAAATCAGCAAACAGGTCTTTGGCTACTGTTTCACCCGAGCAAATATCAATCAGCCGGGCAACAGTTTGGCTGAGTTCTGCTGAATTTTGCAGGTGAAAGTTATCTAATTTCAGTTGCCAGGAATGATCATTATCGATGTGCGGATATTTATTATTGAGCAAATCGAGGGTTTGTTTGATCTGCTCCTGATCAATAGCCAGCGCAATGCATTGTGTTGGATTACTAAGTTCCGCCTCCGGAAAGTCAATATACATGGTCACATTGGGCGGCACAAGTACAGACTCTCCCGGCAGGTAATCAAATGCCTGAACAGCTGGCAAATGCATGACTTTCTTACCGCGCAACATGGTGGTGACCACCAGATCACGGAAAGAAAGTGCCACCATCTCAGAAAATTGATAGGTTTCAAATACGTTCAGTTCGCAGTGGTTCAGCGCGTATGCACGCCGGTTTTCAACCAGCGTTTTTAACTCTTTTTCCGTTGAAAGTCTTGTGTAAGGACTGGCCATGAATAACGTAAAATTGTTTTTGCTGACGTAAAGTTAACAACAAATTTCACTCCCCCAAAATACGTACTCAAATTTGAGACGATTGTGCTATTTGAATGAGATGATAATGCGTCAATCCGTTGTAAAACGATAAGACTTTTGCCACAGGATTTATTTACAAAATGAAATTCTGCAAAATACAGTATCCACTAATCGTTATTCCGAATCTGTAACTGAATACGGGATTGCTATGGGGATATCTTTTTATCATTAACCACATCATCAAAAATGCGCAATGTCTTTTTTCATGCCGGCGACAGCACCGGTTCTTATGCAACAGAAGGTATTCTGGAACGGCCATCTTTCAAACCACGTTATGACAATTTTATCGGAGGGAAATGGACGCCACCAATGAAGGGTGAATATTTCGACAACATTTCTCCGATCGACGGAAAAGTATTCACCCAAGCCGCCCGTTCGACCCAGGAAGATGTAGAACTTGCTATTACAGCGGCGAACACAGCATTTACCACATGGAGTCGTTCGGCCGCTGCTTACAGAAGCAATATTCTGCTCAAAATTGCACAGGTCATCGAAGACAATCTCGAATACTTAGCCCGGGTGGAAACGATCGACAATGGTAAAGCAATTCGCGAAACCCGCGCTGCCGACTTACCCCTTTGTGTTGATCACTTCCGCTATTTCGCAGGTGTACTCCGTGCCGAAGAAGGTTCTATTTCCGAACATGATGCCACTACCGTGAGTATTTCATTGCATGAGCCTATTGGCGTGGTCGGACAAATTATTCCGTGGAATTTTCCATTGTTGATGGCCACCTGGAAAATCGCTCCGGCACTCGCGGCCGGCTGTTGTGTGGTGGTAAAGCCCGCCGAACAAACCCCAACCAGTATCGCTTGCCTGATGGAATTAATTCAGGATTTATTGCCCGCTGGTGTACTGAATATCGTGACTGGCTTTGGTCTGGAAGCTGGAAAACCACTCGCGCAGTCACCCGGAATAGCCAAAGTTGCCTTCACTGGCGAAACGACTACCGGTCGCTTGATTATGCAATACGCTTCGGAAAACCTAATTCCGGTGACGATGGAACTGGGCGGAAAATCACCTAACATTTTCTTTCCATCTGTGATGGATGCCGATGACGAGTTCCTTGATAAAGCCATCGAAGGTGCTGTTCTTTTTGCACTCAACCAGGGTGAAGTGTGTACCTGTCCGTCGCGTATTCTCGTTCACGAAAGTATTTTTGACAAATTCATGGAACGGGTGATAGAACGTACCAAAGCCATCAAAATGGGGCATCCGCTTCACCCCGATACCATGATGGGTGCGCAGGCATCGAATGACCAGTACGAAAAAATTAAATCGTACCTGGATATCGGCCAGCAAGAGGGTGCCACTGTGATGTGTGGCGGCGATGTAAAATCATTTGAGGGCGACCTTAATGAAGGGTATTATATCCAGCCAACCATCTTTCGCGGACACAATAAAATGCGTATCTTCCAGGAAGAAATCTTCGGACCGGTCACTTGTGCCACTTCGTTTAAAACAACAGAAGAAGCCATTGAGATCGCCAATGATACTTTGTACGGATTAGGAGCAGGAGTATGGACGCGCGATGCCCATGAATTGTATCAGGTACCGCGGGCTATTCAGGCTGGCCGGGTATGGGTCAATTGCTACCATGCGTATCCTGCCCACGCGCCTTTTGGTGGATACAAAAAATCGGGATTTGGTCGGGAGAACCATAAAATGATGCTCAACCATTACCGCAATACCAAAAATATGCTGATTTCTTATGACAAACAGAAATTAGGGTTCTTCTAATCTATGACAGACCGAATTTTGTATACTGCTGCTGCTGCTGCCGTTATTGAACGGTTGCAGCAGCAATACGGGCCGTTGATGTTTCACCAGAGCGGCGGCTGTTGTGATGGTTCCCAACCCATGTGCTTTACAGAAGGGGAATTTCGCACCGGCGCATCTGATGTGCTGTTGGGTAGTATTTGCGGCTGTCCCTTCTGGATGGCCCGCGATCAGTTTGAATATTGGAAACATACCCAATTGACTATTGACATCGTACAGGGGCGCGGCGCCAGCTTTTCATTGGAAATCCCCTTAGGTGTCCGCTTTATCGTTCGATCCAGGCTTTTTACGGATGAAGAATTTAATGAATTGGCACCTGTTTAGCAATTGCTTTTTTTGAGTAATGACGAGCGTTGTTGCAGTGCACCCGAATGGCCACCACAACAACGCTCTGGCTTATTACTAATCAGTGAGCATGACCCAAAAAGTCAAAGGATTCATCTTTCCCAATTTTGCTACGCCCACATTCTGTTTAGCGCATGTGTCTGTTTACCTTATTTATGCCTTAGCGATCGTGATAAATTTTTCTGAATTTGTCATTGAAATACCACACCGCTCTGGAGGTGTTTGGTCGTAAGTATTACCGCAAGTGGGGCACACACAGTATTGCATAGAAAGCGTTTTTACCTGGTTGCTCTGCAATGCAGCCAATGCTTTGTCGTACAATACTTTGTGTTTCTGCTCAGTTTTGAAGGCATAATTCAAACTGATCGAAGCCAGTTGGTTGCCCGAAGTTTTGGCATTTGCTAAAAATCCGGGGTACATGGTGGCAATTTCGTAGGACTCGCCGGCAATTGCATCCTGCAGATTTTCTTGGGTTGTTTTTACAAAAAAGGTTGGTTTTACCACCGGGATGGTTGCCCCCATATCTTCGAGTACTGCCCTATGATTATTGGCATGAATATTCTCGGAAGTAGACGCGGCTTTGAAAAGCATAGCGATTTGCGGAAAACCTTCCTCTTGTGCTTTTTTCGAATAGGCGGCATATTTGGCACTCGCCGTCGTCTCACCCGTGAAAGCATCTGAGAGATCGCTGATCACCGTAGAACCGGTGTTGGCTATGACTCCCCCATCCTGTTTCCCTTCTTTTTCAGCTGCTCCATCCATTTCATCTTTCTCCCCCCCCTTTATTTCGCCTTGTGTGGAAGCAGGAGCACCTGCCTGTGTGGTGGGTTCCTGAAGTTTGGCAGTACTTTCAGGATTATTGGAACAAGATGTTAAAAAATTAATGGCAAAAAGAGCAGCCAAAACTGGAATTATTACGTGCTTGTTCATAATTTTAATATTGAATATGAATTAAAAAGTGTTTGTTAAAGATGTTACAAAATTGCGGGTGGTTAGATTTAAGTCTTCTTTGGCTTTTCTTAAAATTGAATTAAAAGAAATCTATTCACCAATATTGAGTTCAACGCCCGCAGCGTGCTGGAATACCAATTGCCCACCGAAATAACCAGTTCGCGCCACAGCTGCCGTCGACAAGGTAAAAAAAAGAAAAGCGACCACCCTGAGCCACCGTTCATGCTTTTTCAGGAATTCAGATCCGAGGCGAAACAGTACAGCGGAGATAGTGAACCAGAGGGTCACCAATGCCGCCTGCTGGTGAAGTGCCATAGCCGTACCAAGACTCCCTTCTTCCATCCCGTCACCTGCAGCGCTGCCACTGAACCACGCAGCAACAACACCAGCTGTACCCAAAAGCAATAAATAAAGGGCAGCCTTCCGAAAGAAAAGTTGGAATCGAAATAAGCCAATAATATCAAATAGAAAACCTACCACCAGAAGCGCGACAGGAAAATGCACGATCATGGCGTGCAGGTGCGCGGACGTTATCATAATTTTTGTGAATCAATGATTTAATACCACAAATTTGCAGGGACACACCTTTAAACGCACTTTAGGCTTTCTAAAAATTGGCTTAAAAAATCGCAACTATTTACCACATAGCACGCATAGGTGGTTTGCACATAGCGCACATAGGCGAAGAGTACGCTCAGATGACACTACGCCTATGTGCGCTATGTGAAAACTAATTATGTGGCCTATGTGATAAATAGTTATAAAAAAATCAATAAAAATGTAGTGCCACGCCCCTCTTCACTTTGAACCTGCACGCTGATATCCATCAAACCAGCTAATTTTTTGACAATAGAAAGGCCGAGGCCAGTCCCTGGTATTTTGATATTTCTGGATTCATCTGACCGGTAAAACCGGTCGAAAATATACGGCAAATGCGCCGCAGGGATGCCCGGGCCATTATCCCTAAAGGATAGCATGCTTACATTTTCCGCCCAGGAAATATCAATCCTTCCACCAGTAGCGCCATATTTAAGAGCATTGCTGAGTAAGTTACCTGCGATGATTTCCAGTAAATTGGCATCTGTAGTTACAAATGCCGCGGCAGGGATTTGCAGATTTACGGTGGTGTTTTTTTCCAGCAAAAGCGGTTCCCATTTTTCGAGAAACAAATTAAAAAAACGCAACAACTCTAATTGTTCCTGATGGGGCTGCACAGTACCTGCCTCAATACGCGCCAGCTGGAGCAATTGTTCGAACATTCCATTCATTCGATCGGTTTCGCGGAGGACCTGTTCCAGTTTCTGCTCGTATTGTTCGGGGTCTCGCCGTTTACGCAGGAGCACTTCGATCGTCCCGCGAATACCTGCGAGTGGAGAACGAAGTTCGTGAGAAATATCAGCGGCAATTTGCTTTTCGCGTTTCAGGCTATTTTCTATGCGCCCCAACAGATCGTTGATAGTGGCCCCTAATTGATAAATTTCATCGTGTCGGGGCGGCAGTGGCAGGCGAACACCGATATTTTGTTCGTCAATCCCGCCGGCAGTTTGTATCAACCTGTGAATCGGTGCGATCCCACGCGATGCTGCCAGGGCCGAGGCCCAATAAAAAATAAAGGTCAGCAGGGGAAATGCAATCAATAAGGTCAGTCCCAGGTTGTTGAGAATAAGTGCAGATTCTGTTTGAGAAACACCTATACTTATTTGCCCTACAATTTGACCAGCATTATTCCTCACCGGAAATTGCCCTTGCCGGATACGCTCATTATTGAACTGATTATCAAAAAATACTTCCTTGGTGATGGAATGATCGAAAGGCAAATATTTGTTTTTCATATTAGGCGAAAGAAAAATTAATTCGCCATTTTTACCGGTAATTTGCAGAAAAGTTGGGTTGACTTCTACCTGATTGTGTTCTTTTTCATCCCATTCGGGAACATTCTGCCTAGAAATATGGTCACCATCTATTACAATATCATGAGTGATATCTTCCTGCTCTTTCCTGATATCGCCATCCAAATGCCGGTAGGCTGTAAAAAACACTACAAAGTACACCGCCACAAACACGATTAAAGTGCTTATGGCGGCGGCAATCGTATTGAAAAATGCTATACGGTTTTTAAATTTCAGTTTCATAAGTCGTCATTGATACGGTAACCAATTCCTCTGATCGTCGTAATAAATGATTCCGCTGAGCCGGTCTCTTCCAGTTTTTTGCGCAAAAAATTGATATATACATCAATCACTGAAGTACTGTGGTCAAAATTAATATCCCAAACCTTTTCAATAATCCGGGTACGCCGACATACTTTGCCTTTGTTGCGCAGCAGATATTCGAGCAATGCGAACTCCTTTTGGGTAAGTTCAACCGCTTCACCATTTTTAGTTACCTGGTGAATATCGAGATTCATTTCGATGTTTTTGTATCGAAAAATCGTTTGCTCTCCGGTTTTGCTGCGCAATAAAACGCGGATGCGTGCCAACATTTCTTCAAAAGAAAAGGGTTTTCGGATAAAATCATTGGCACCGGTTTCAAGGGCAAAAACAGCATCATCGACGGAATCCTTTGCGGTCAGAAAAA
>JBILHQ010000083.1:0-22891 GCA_044350415.1 Saprospiraceae bacterium
TTTTTATGACTACCCACAGTCTCGAATGTCAGCAGGCGTTTGCAGAAGTGTTTGAGGAGGCGAATATGGTGGAATGGCAGGGAAAAGCACGACAGTTTTCATTATTGGAAACAGAAAAAGGCAATGTAGTGGCAAATGGCTATAATTTTGATCAACTTAAAAATGCCCTTGATATTGGTTTTGAGACGCGGGGAGGCAAAGATGGATGGTAAAGATTAATTTTTGGGTCGAAGGTATTGCAGATCAAAAATTCCTGTCCGATGTCATTTCTGAATGGTTTGGATACGACTTTAAATGGGATGATAAAAAAAGGATTTTTGAATATCAAAATGATGATTTGTTAGGTATAAAAATTAGGCTGTCTGGTGGCGTAGACGCTTTTACTTCAAAAGACGGATGGAATAAAATCAGTCCATTATTTAAGTCAAATGCGATTAATGGAGTAAAAGACATCATTATTTTAGATGCAAACGAGTATTATGACGAAAGGATAAAAGAAGTAAATCAAGTAATTGATTCAGAAGAATTTGATTCGGCAAAAGACCTTTACCTTTGGCCTGATAATCAAAAAAATGAAGGAAAAAATGACCTTGAAATACTTTTGGAACAAATAATTAATCTTGATAACAAAGATATTTTTGACTGCTGGAAGAATTATGAGATGTGTTTAGATAAAATCGGGAAAAACTATACAACTCCAGCCAGAAAGACAAAAATTTATGCATACTTGGAAGCCCTTCTTGGAGAATCAAACAATGAAAAAGAAAAAATTAAAGAGCGCAAACGGGATTATAAAAATACTGGACATTGGAATCTTGATGGATCAACAGGCCCTTTGAAACCTTTAAAAGAATTTTTGGAAAGCCATATTCATATTGATATTATTGTAGAATAAGAGAAATCGAATTATATGCCAAAAGTAACAATAGACGGACAAACAATTGAAGTAGCCGACGGCACCACTATTCTCCAGGCTGCACGTCAGATCGGGGGCGAACTGGTACCGCCAGCCATGTGTTTTTATACTTCTTTAAAAGGTTCGGGCGGCAAATGCCGCACTTGTCTGGTAAAAGTGACCAAAGGTTCTGAAAAAGACCCGCGGCCTATGCCGAAATTAGTGGTGTCGTGCCAAACGATGGTCATGGACGGTATGGAAGTCGCCAGCAAAAGCAGCGATGAAGTACTGAAAGCCCGCGCTGGTGTGGTAGAGTTTTTGCTGCTGAATCACCCATTGGATTGCCCGATTTGTGATCAGGCTGGCGAATGTCACCTCCAGGATCTTGCTTTTGAGCATGGAGCAGCAGGTACCCGGTACGAGTTCGAGCGCCGTACTTTTGAAAAAATTGATATCGGTCCGTATATCAAATTGCACATGACGCGTTGCATTTTGTGTTACCGTTGTGTATTTGTGGCCAATCAAATCACCGATGGTCGGGTACATGGTATACTGAACCGTGGCGACCACTCTGAAATCAGCACGCTGATTGAGAAGTCTATTGACAATGATTTTTCGGGTAATGTAATTGATGTTTGTCCGGTAGGCGCACTTACCGACCGCACGTTCCGCTTTAAAAGCCGCGTGTGGTTCCTTAATCCAATGGATGCCCACCGCAATTGCGATAAATGCAGTGGTAAAACAGTAGCCTGGATGTATGGCAACGAAATATTCCGCATTACCGCCCGGAAAGACAAATACGGTGAAGTTGCTGAATTTATTTGCAATACCTGTCGTTTTGAAAAGAAGAACGTCAACGACTGGACGATTGAAGGCCCACGCCATATCGACGATCACTCTGTCATCAGCCAAAACCACTACGAAAATGGTGGAATAACGGTAGTATAATTATGGAATAACGCGCGCAATCACAACCAAAATCGGCCACTACCCGGAAACGGAAAGTGCAGGATTATCTCGTCAAGGATCTGATTGACGGCGTGTCATACTATTACCCGGGAGATTATCGACTGGAATGAAGATATTGAATTGATGGATGGCATCCATTTTAATCTCGGTCAATACCTGGAATCAGCGGGTGTGAGTACCGAAAACGACGAAAACCGTCCCTCAAATACCTGATACTAAGAGAATTATTGATTATGCACGAAATATTACTTTTTGACTTGGCTTTTATTCTCCAGAAAATGGGGTTAATCACGGTGATCTTCTTAGTGACACTGGGAATCGCCGCTTATTCCACTTACGGAGAACGCAAAGTCGCCGCTTTTTTACAAGATCGCCTCGGCCCTGATCGCGCTGGCCCGTTTGGACTGCTGCAACCGATTGCTGACGGCGTGAAAATGTTCATGAAAGAGGATTTCATCCCGGCCCATGCTAATAAATGGCTGTTTATCCTTGCACCCGGCCTCTTTATTTTTGTGGCTTGTATGACGAGTGCGGTGATTCCATGGGGCACCACACTGACCTTGTTTGGGGCATCCATTGACTTGCAGGTAACAGATATCAATATCGGTATCCTTTATATCATGGGCTTCGTTTCGCTCGGTGTTTATGGTATCATGATTGGTGGATGGGCATCGAATAATAAGTATTCCCTTTATGGCGCCATTCGGGCGAGTTCACAGATGATTTCGTATGAACTCGCCATGGGTTTGTCGATCATTGCTGTAGTAATGATGACAGGCACCTTGAGTCTTCGCGATATGGCTGCACAGCAAACCGGTTTTGGTTGGAATGTGCTCTATCAACCGCTTGGATTTTTGATCTTTTTTGTTTGTGCGTTGGCAGAGTGCAACCGTGCTCCTTTTGATATGGCGGAATGCGAAACAGAATTGATTGGTGGCTACCACACCGAATACGGTTCTATGAAATTAGGATTTTTCCTTTTTGCTGAATATATCAACATGTTCATTTCCTGTGCAGTGATATCGACAGTATTCTTTGGCGGGTACAATTTCCCGGGAATTGATCCGGCCTGGTTGGGCGGTTTGATGGGCCCGATAGTTCTGTTTGCCAAAATATTCTTTTTCATCTTTGTTTTCATGTGGATTCGCTGGACACTTCCGCGTTTCCGGTATGATCAACTAATGCGTTTGGGATGGAAAGGACTGATTCCGTTGGCGTTGGTGAATATGTTGTTGACGGGAGCGTTGATACTTTGGCTGGAGAAGTAGAGCGGGCTATTGCAAAAGAGATGAATATGAGCTCTGTGGAAGATTTATTGCTTAAAATAGCAACAGAGATGAGCAACCCCAGAGCGAAAGAATAATTATGTTCTGGCTAAGAATAAAGCGCTTTATAGACGCCTTGCATGATTTATCTGGAAATTACGGAGATCATTGAAATTCATGACAGGATTTTAAAAGAATCGGACATGCGGCCATCGAGATATTTTTAATTCTGAATGGATACGAAATAGATGCACATGTGGATGAACAGGAAAATATTATTCTTCAGGTCGCATCCGGAATAATTGATAAAAAAACATTTACCGTCTGGCTAAAAAGCCATGTTGTTGAAATAAATAAAGTATAAAAATGCAACTAACGAATCGTTCGAAATTAGTCGTCAACAAAGAAATGAACTTTTGGGAGCGAATATATTTGCCCGCAATCCTAAAAGGCATGGCTACTACGCTGAAGCACATGGTAAGGCTGACCTTTGGAAAATCCCATACGCTCCGTTACCCTGAGGTCAAAAAGATTTTTGCACCAGTTTATCGGGGTTGGCATGTGTTGAAACGGGATGAAAATGGCGCTGAACGCTGTACTGCCTGCGGGCTCTGTGCCGTGGCTTGTCCGGCGGAAGCGATCACCATGGTAGCGGAGGAGCGGGAAAAAGGAGAAGAAAAACTGTACAGGGAAGAAAAGTATGCAGCGGTATACGAAATCAATATGTTGCGCTGTATTTTCTGCGGATTGTGCGAGGAGGCTTGTCCTAAAGAAGCCATTTTCCTTACCGACCGGATTGTGCCCAGCGATTATGTCCGCCAGGAATTCGTTTTCGGAAAAGATATGCTCGTGGAAGGGATAGAGCCTGCCAAACGAATTGATGTATCCGTTCGCCAAAAGCATGTACAAGAGCGGAAAGCAGCCTTGAACGGTTAAGTCGACCGGGATTCTTTTCCGACTCAACTTGATCAACACAAAACAAATTCAACTTAATTTGAACTGATAAATGGCATTATTTTTAACTCTTGCTGTTATTTCTGTGATTACCGCCTTGCTGGTAGTGTTTGCCAAAAATCCGGTACACAGCGTATTATACCTGATTCTCACCTTCTTTGTGATTGCCGCTCAATATGTTTTGTTGAATGCGCAGTTTTTGGCCGTAGTGCATATTATTGTTTATGCAGGCGCTATCATGGTGCTTTTCCTTTTTGTACTCATGTTGCTCAACCTGAGCACCGATACTGAACCACAAAAGTCGTCAGCCTGGAAACTGGCCTCGGCTATTGCAGCCGGTATGCTGTTCGTGACCATTATTGGGGCTGTAAAAGGCAGCACTATTGCGACGGGTTCTCCGAACCTGCAGGTAGGGCTTGTCGGCAATCTTGGAAAAGTATTGTTTGAACAATTCGTGGTGCCCTTTGAAATCGCGGGTATTCTGTTTCTAGCGGCCATGGTTGGTGCCGTAATGGTGGGAAAAAGAACAAATAACATCTAATTAAAATAACTAAATCAACAGAGACATGCTCGACCTTGTACGAACTGTTCCCATAGAATATTATTTATTATACAGCACTGTTTTGTTCATTATTGGCGTATTTGGCGTGCTTATCCGTCGCAATGCGATTATCGTGCTGATGTGCGTTGAAATAATGCTCAATGCTGTCAACCTCTTACTGGCTGCATTTTCCACTTATCTTGGCGATGCGCAAGGACAAATCATGGTGTTTTTTATCATGGTAGTGGCTGCTGCAGAAGCGGCGGTAGGACTGGGCATTCTGGTAATGATATACAGAAATACCAAATCAACAGATATTTCGCTGTTGGACAAACTTCGTTTTTAATTGAATTCATGGTAGCCGGGAATACCCAGCTTAAAGCAATAAAGCATGCAGCAACTAATACCGCTTATTCCGCTTTTGCCATTAATTGGTTTTGTGATCAATGGCCTTTTCGGAAAAAACCTTTCTAAAACCCTTGTAGGTGCCATCGGATCGGGCACTTTATTAGGCTCATTTATTCTTACCTGGATGTGTTTCCATCAGGTGGGAGCTTCAGGTCCAATCCAAAGTGTCGCGTATGAATTCATGCGCATCGACCAGCTTCATATCAATTTTGGATTTTTAGTCGACCAGTTATCCGTTTGGATGATGCTTATCGTCACCGGTGTGGGATTCCTGATTCATGTGTATTCTATCGGTTATATGCATGATGACAAAGGCTTTTATAAGTTTTTTGCTTATTTAAACCTCTTCATCTTCTCGATGCTGTTGCTCGTGATGGGCGACAATTTTCTGGTGCTTTTCTTCGGTTGGGAAGGTGTGGGCTTATGCTCCTACCTGTTAATCGGATTCTGGTATGAGAACAGAGATTTTGGTACAGCAGCACGTAAAGCGTTCATTATGAACCGTATTGGCGACTTAGGCTTGCTGTTGGGTATGTTCCTGATCTGGCGAACCTTTGGCAGTCTCAATTATGCAGAAGTATTTCCACAGGTAAGCGGTGCTGATCCTGCCCTACTGACGACTATCTGCTTGTTGTTGTTTGTGGGTGCGATGGGAAAAAGTGCGCAAATTCCCTTGTATACCTGGTTGCCGGATGCCATGGCTGGTCCCACGCCGGTTTCGGCATTGATCCACGCAGCAACGATGGTGACTGCGGGTGTTTATTTAGTGGCTCGTTGCAATACCATGTATTCTCTTGCCCCGGATGCCATGCACGTGGTGGCGGTGATAGGTCTTGCAACTTCTATTTTTGCAGCAGTTATTGGCCTTCGCCAGAATGATATAAAAAAAGTACTGGCTTACTCCACCGTTTCCCAACTGGGTTTGATGTTTCTGGCCCTGGGCATGGGTGCTTATTCAACAGCGATATTCCACGTTACCACCCACGCCTTTTTCAAAGCCCTTTTGTTTCTTGCAGCGGGTAGTGTTATTCACGGCATGGGCGGCGAACAGGATATCCGCAACATGGGTGGTTTGCGCAAATATATGCCTGTCACCTTCTGGGTATTCCTTATTGGCACATTTGCGATCAGTGGATTCCCTTTGATGGCCGGTTTCTTTTCCAAGGATGAAATTTTCGCCATGACATACGCACATGGCGGATCACTTTGGTGGGGATTAGGTGGTCTAAGTGCTATGATTACCGCCATTTATATGTGCCGCCTCTTGTATGTGACCTTTTTTGGTGAATTCCGGGGAACAGATACACAAAAGCACCATATTCATGAAAGTCCGTTGGTGATGACCGTCCCATTAATGGTATTGGCCCTGTTATCCCTGGTGGGAGGTTTTTTAAATACACCTCATTTTCTGCATTTGGGGAATCCTCAATGGTTGGCGCACTGGTTCGCAGGGAATGGCGTCACCAATATTCCTGTCATTCCAATGCCCGAGGTGCATCTCGAAGAAAGTACAGAATGGAGCCTGATGATTTTCACCACTTCACTGGCAGTGCTTGTGATTGCTGCCTTGTATATGGTATATCAAAAAACGCGCAATTTGCCTGTTGCTGATACTGCGCAGACAGGATTGACCAAATTAGTCGCTAATAAATTTTATGTTGATGAGATTTACAATGCACTGTTTGTAAAACCAATTGAAAAACTGTCAAAATTTCTTTACCACTACGTTGATATTCAAGGTGTTGATGGTGTAGTAAATGGTACAGGAAGTGGTGTGCAATTTATTGGTGGTCTTTTCAGGAGATTGCAAAATGGCAATATTGAATATTATCTGATTGGTATGGTTGCAGGTGCTGCGGCACTGTTGTTAACCTTGTTTTTATAGTTTCTAAATCGATCAAAAGAAGGACGGATGTCGCTTTTACTTATATTAATTCCACTTATTGCATCAGCTCTTATGCTGATAGCCCGCCCAGCAGGGGTGAGAAATCTGGCGCTGGCAGTTGGGATAGCCAACTTGGCCGTCAGTATTTTTGCCTTTATGAGCGCTACCGGTGACGGTACTGTCAACCACCTGTTCACTGCTCCCTGGGTGGCGTCGGCTGGTATTCATTTCAGTTTGGGGATGGACGGTATCAGTTTATTGATGATACTGCTCACTAACCTGTTGGCACCACTGATTATCCTCAGTAGTTTCAGCCGCAGTTTTGATAACGAACCGCGTTATTACGGATTAGTGTTGTTGATGCTCGGCGCGCTGAATGGCGTTTTCCTGGCAACAGATGGCCTGGTTTTTTACATATTTTACGAACTGGCACTGATTCCCATTTATTTCATTTGTGCGATCTGGGGAGGCGAAAACCGTATTGCGGTGACCCTGAAGTTTTTCATTTATACTTTTATCGGGTCGCTGTTTATGTTGGTGTCCTTGTTGTTTGTGTATTTAAAAACACCAGGCGCACATTCCTTTGCCTGGGTAGATCTGGTGAATGTTTCCTTAACAACATCCGAGTCATGGTGGGTAACTTTAGGTTTTTTCCTGGCTTTTGCCGTGAAAATGCCGGTTTTCCCATTCCACACCTGGCAGCCTGATACTTACGTAACGGCACCGACTGGTGGTACCATGTTATTGTCGGGCATTATGCTAAAAATGGGCGTGTACGGTACTATCCGCTGGATGATGCCGCTTTCGCCCGAATCCTGGCATGCGCTTACGCCGATTTTTATGGGGCTGGCGGTAACAGGCATTGTATATGCGAGTATTATTGCTGTTAAACAAACAGATTTCAAACGCCTGATTGCTTATTCCTCCATTGCCCACGTTGGTTTGATTGCTGCCGGCGTATTTGCCTGGAACAAAGCGGGGTTGCAGGGCAGCCTGATACAGATGCTTAACCACGGTATCAATGTTGTCGGTCTGTTCTTTATTGTTGATCTGATAGAGCGGCGCTTAGGCACCCGTACTTTGCGCGAAATGGGCGGTATTGCCAAAGTCGCACCGCGTTTTGCCACCTTGTTTATGATTATCATGCTTGGTGCAGTGGCAGTGCCATTAACCAACGGCTTTCCCGGAGAGTTTTTGTTACTCAACGCCGTTTGGCAATACAATAACTGGCTGGGCGCTGTGGCTGGATTAACCATTATTTTCGGAGCCGTTTATATGTTGCGCGCTTACGGATTGGCGATGTTTGGCCCAACCAATGCACATACAGCACGTTTTGCTGATCTGGATACCCGGGAGGCGATCGTCCTGGGTGTGATCGCTGCACTTGTACTGGTACTTGGATTTTACCCCAATATCGTACTCAATCTGACGGACAGCAGCGCAGATGTTATTTTAAGATCCGTTCAACTTTAATGACTGATGATTGATGAATGGGAAATGGTGAATCAGGAATATAACGCGTCGTGTCCAAAGTGCGCTTTATTCCTGATCCACCACTTATCCGCAAAATCGCAAATCATAAATTGTAAATCGTAAATCGATGACCGCCTTACTTATACTATTCCTTACGGCAATTGCTGTGCTTTTTGCCGGATTGTTTGGCCAAAGAAATATCCTTCAACCCCTTGCGCTCGCGGGTACACTCGCTGCGTTAGGATTTACTGCGTTTGACCTGATGAACGGTGGCGGTGGATGGAATGATGCCTATAAAACCATGATCCAGTTTGACCGGTATGCGCTGGCGTTTACTTGCGTGGCACTTACTGCCACGGTTTTACTGATCGGGCTGACAGGGTGGGGGTTCCGCCACCTCAAAGAAACCTTGGGCGACAACTATGCATTGATTCTCTTTAGTTTGTGTGGAGCGTTGTGTATGTTCTCGTTTACCAACTTAGTGATGTTGTTCCTTGGAATCGAAATCCTGAGTATTCCATTGTATGTACTTGCCGGAAGTCGCCGCGACGATTTGGCCTCCAATGAGGCAGCCTTGAAATATTTTTTGATGGGTGCATTTGCCACGGGAATTTTGCTTTTTGGTATGACACTGGTGTATGGCAGTACCGCCACATTTGATACAGTTGGAATTGCACAAGCTATTGAGCGCGGCATTGCTGCGCCCGGCATGATGAAAACGGGCATTTTACTGATGGTGATTGGATTGTCCTTTAAAGTTTCTGCTGTTCCTTTTCATTTCTGGGCACCCGATGTGTACCAGGGAAGTCCGAATATGGTGACGGCATTTATGTCGACCGTCGTTAAGACGGCTGGTTTTGCAGCGTTTTACCGCTTGTTTGCCACTTCATTTACGGGATTCAGTGAATTCTGGCAAATTGGTTTGGCTGCGATTGCAGGCCTGACCATGACCTTGTCCAATTTTACGGCCATCTTCCAGACTGATTTCAAACGGATGATGGCGTATTCGTCTATCTCC
This sequence comes from Saprospiraceae bacterium, assembly GCA_044350415.1. GTDB lineage: Bacteria > Bacteroidota > Bacteroidia > Chitinophagales > Saprospiraceae > M3007. The sequence goes on from JBILHQ010000083.1 coordinate 9,409, forward strand.
CACGCGGGTTATTTATTGTTGGCGGTCCTTGTGGCTGGCCAGGCCGGTTCGGCAGGCGCGATTTTACTGTATACGCTTACGTATTCCATCGCAACGATTTGCGCATTTGCGGCCTTTGTCATCGTATCAGAACCGAATGCTGATGGTTCGATTGATGCCTTTAACGGATTAGGCCATAAACAACCATTGGTAGCCTTTGTGATGACCGTATCGATGCTTTCATTGGCCGGTATTCCGCCATTGGCCGGTTTTTTTGGTAAATACTTCCTGTTTACGTCGGTGATGAATGCTTATCCATGGTTGGTGGTGCTGGCGGTGATTAACTCTGCGGTGTCCATTTACTATTACTTCAAGGTAATTATCGCGATGTATTTCTCCAAACACGACAACGACTACGAAGTGGCCATACCGGGCGGAGTCCGGGTGGTGATGCTGGTGGGATTGTTGTTGTTGATTTTGTTGACGGTGATGCCGGGTTGGGTGTTTGGTTTGTTGCCTTAAACTTTACGATTTTCATTAAAGGATAAAAACTCCTGTCTTCTTGTGTGAGGGCAGGAGTTTTTTTTGTGAAAAGGAAAAGATGCCGTTAAATACTTTGTTATTTCATTTGGTAATATATCATTCATCATTATACATTTACTAAATAAAAACAATGAAAAGTTGAATGTCAATTCCTGCAATTTACTAAATAAAAACAAAAAAGAATATGACCAAAGATGCCGAAAATCTAAAGGAGATAGTAACTATTTGGAGAAATGCACACCAACTAAAAAACCAAAAATCTTTAGATAAAGACCTGAATACCACTGATATTATTGCTTCCCTATTTTGTCCGGGGGAATTTTACTATTTTATTTTAAATTTCTTTGATGTTACCTTCGAGTATGTATCTCCTGACGTTATGAAGGTAGTCGGTTGCCGCCCCGAAGATTATAATTTCGGGGTAATATTTGATAAAGTACATCCGGATGACAGCAATAGTATGCGATTGAAAGAAGGCATCGCCAGTAATTTTTTTTACAAACAAATATCCCCAAATAAGATACCTTTTTATAAATCTACTTACACTTTCCGGATAAAAAATCCGAATGGGGGATGGAAGACGATTCTGCACCAAAGTATTGCTTTACAAATGACCGAAGACGACCGTATTCACTATGTGCTTTGTGTTCATAGCGATATTACCTTTCTCAGTCCCAATGCAGATGATGTCATCTCTTTTCTTGGTATCAACGGGGAGCCATCTTACACTGTTTCTGTAAAAGCACCACAAGCAATAAATCAACCAGCCAACAATTCCTTGATATCCCAACGGGAGAAAGAAATTATTGTCTTGCTGGCAGAGGGATTTTCCAGCAAACAAATTGCAGGGCAACTTTATATTTCCCAGCATACGGTCGATACTCACCGACGAAATCTACTGAAAAAAACAGGTGCCCAAAATACACTGGAGTTAGTAGCGCTATGCCTTAAAAAGGGGCTGATATAGTATTTCGCATTTTATAATACTCATATTTGAGTATCGTTTGCCGGGTTTAGATGAATTTACCTTTGCCAGGCAGGAAACCCCAAACTGCGTTAACAAGAAGTAGGGCGAAATGCCGAAAGCGTTAGAGTAGGTGATAAACCAATTTTTATTGAAATGAAAAAAAAATTACTTTTCCTTGTCTGGATATTATTTGTTGGCTGGCTGCAAGGGCAGACGCCCCTTTTATCCCCATACGTGGTGAATACGACAGGTGGAACCATGGCAATTTTAACAGGTGGATTTGTTGAATTTTCTGTTGGTGAGCCAGCGATCACAACCCTCAATATTGATGGAAACCCTTTAGGCTTTACTCAGGGAGTATTGCAACCTATTTTGGATGCACCTTATGTTATCACAAGCACGCATGAGTCTTTTGATGACCAATTTGGCTTTAGATGCTACCCTAATCCAGTTTCAAATTGGATTACTGTCGAGACAAGTTATCTCCATTTTACTTCGGTTCAATTTTACGATCCTTTAGGGAGGCTTGTTGATGATCGGGTATTCAACTACCAGCCACTTGACTGCTCTTCACTTCCGACTGGGTTGTACTTCGTTCGTCTTTTCTCCAACAATAAACCAGAATCAAAAACTTTTAAAATCATCAAACAATGAAATATTTAATAACCATCTTCGGTTTTTTTGCATATTTAGGTATTATCACTGCGCAAGCACCGCAAGGCATAAATTATCAGGGCGTTGCACGGGATGCGGACGGAAAACCGTTGGCTGGTGGGATTCCAATTAACCTCCAATTTAAAATAAAAGAAAGCCTTACCACAAGCAATGTTATTTATTCAGAAATACATTTTAACGTTATTCCTAACCCTGTAGGGCTTTTCACAGCAGTAATAGGACAAGGCACACAAGGTTCGACAGGGTCTTTTTCAGATATTAATTGGGCGGATGGCCCCAAATACCTTGAAGTCCTGATAAATGGATCTGCAAGTGCCCCTCAGCAATTGATGAGTGTTCCTTATGCGTTATATGCAGCATCTGGCACTCCAGGTCCTATTGGTCCAAAAGGTGACCCTGGGCCACCGGGAGTGCCGGGAGCACCAGGTATTCCGGGGCCTCCAGGAACACCTGGCCCTACCTATTCTGCTGGACAGGGAATTAGCATCAGCAATAACACCATTTCAAATACTGGAGACACGAATCCGAACGATGATTTGACTACGAACAGTATCGCTTCTGGCGACTTGACCGGGCCATTTTCCAATTTGCAAATTTTAAACGGTGCAGTCGGGACGCCTGAACTTTCCAACGGTGCCGTCACAGCCGCCAAAATCAGCAGCATGGGTGCTGCAAACGGCGATGTGTTGAAATTTCAAAGTGGGGCGTGGGCGCCGGGATCGGTTAGCGGGAACACGTTGATGGGTGGTACAGGGATTACAATTTCGAACAACACAATTAATTCAGAATGGATTCGGGGCGCGAATAACGTGGTTTACGCCAATGACCCTAACGTCTTTGTAGGCATCGGAGACCCTTCCCCTCAATCGAAATTAAGCATAAAGTCAAATGTAGCAAATGGAAAGGTACTTGATGTTGAATATACAGGATATGATACTGATATTAGTGCTATTCATGGACTTTCGCTGGCTCAAAACGGTGTCGGTGGTTTTTTTGAGGGATATGGCACAGGAGTTAAAGGCTTTTCTCAGCCTGGTACTGGTGTATCTGGCAACTCATCTTCTGGTAATGGCGTGGCAGGGTATAGCCAGTTTAATGTAGGTGTTTCAGCTGTTTCTTATTTCGGAACTGCACTAAATGCTTTTTCTGTTGACAGTTACGGAAAAGCAGCCACATTCAGTGGAGGCGATGTGGATATTGATAACGGCAATTTAAATGCGAGCACAATTATTAACCTAAATGATAATAATGGACACCTTCGTGTAGCGTTGAACAAACATGTTCAACAAGGTGGTTTTATCGGTACTTGGGGGCCGAGTGAACAGGATGCATTTAGAGTTTCTGCTTTGGTTGATTATCCAAACAATGGATATGCAGCTGTGGCACGGCTTGGTGCATTTAAAGCTGGGATGTACGTTAACCAGAATGAACAGGGGGTTTTATTTGCTGATATTAAGAACTTCCGCATGCCCCACCCCACACGCCCTGGAAAGGAAATCTGGTATGCCAGCGTAGAAGGACCAGAAGCCGCAGCCTATGTTCGCGGCACGGCCCAAATGGTGAATGGATTATCAGAAATTACATTTTCCGAGGACTTCCAAGTCGTAGCAAACCCCACAACGATGACAGTAATCTTGACGCCGCTTGACGCCGAATCTAAAGGGATAGCTGTCGTGGAAAAAAATGCAACAGGATTTAAAGTTAAAGAGTTGATGCATGGAACAGGCAATTATGAATTTGACTGGGAAGTGAAATGTGTCCGCAAGGGCTACGAAGACTATCGTGTTGTCCGCGACGCAAAAGAGTGCCAGCCCCTACCACCCTCGCCACCGACGCCCCTCGCCTCGCGCCCAATTCGGCAACGTTAAACCCGGATGTTGGGGAGGTCAGACAGCAAAGAGCGAGGCTTGTGTCTGGCATTTTTTCACAATTTAAGTGGAGCAGATACCACAAAAACGGGCGTATCCTGAAAAGCCATACGAGTAGGGAGCAAAATCATATTGACATGAAAAAATGTAAAGTATATACCATTTTACTGCTATTTGTGATGATTGCATTTATTCTTGCTTGTAATCCGGATAAATGCGATACCACATACTGCCTCAATAATGGTGTTTGTGATAATGGCAACTGTAATTGCCCGACAGGGTACGAGGGCGTACACTGTGAAAATTATGTGGGAGGAAATACCAGTTCTTGTCCGATTACACAACAAGCCCTATCTAAAACTCAAATTCTGAATGCATTGCAAGGGTTTGTGTACGATGGTACCACGATTTCCTCAATTGTTGAAGCAAATAAAATGCTTCAATACATATGCGCCCCAATAAATATTCATACTAACGACAATGGCTACACTTGCGGAAAATTTTCAAATGGATGGCATATTACCATTTGGATAAATACATATGGGAAGGCCGATACTTATGGAGTGCGGTTCAATCAAATCGATAATCATTCGCATTTCTCAAGTAACGATACTTATTTTGAAATTTCAAAAACATCGGGTGGCGGTAACTGTACTAGTACTCCATACTACGGGCCTCAAACTTGCGCGAACGGCTATGTGGCTGTAAGTACAAACTTGTGTTGTCCTGCTTCTAGCCCTTATTTAGGTGTCCAAACGGGCAATTGTTATGCTACTTGTGAGGCTGCAAAAGACGCTGGAAATACCAGTATTTCCTTTGGAACAGGACAAACGAGCAGTGTTGGTGGAGACTGTGTTAGTACCCCTTACTATGGGGCTCAAAGTTGTAACAATTCTGGCTATGTTGCAGTAAGTAGCACTACTTGTTGCCCTACGTCTAACCCATACTTTGGTATCCAAACCAACAATTGTTACACTACTTGTGATGCTGCAAAAAATGCTGGCAATACCAGTATTTCCTTTGGAACAGGACAAACGAGCAACTGTGTTAGTACCTCTTATTATGGGGCTCAAAATTGTAGCAATTCGGGCTATGTTGCTGTCAGTAGCGCTACTTGTTGCCCTGCATCTAATCCATACTTTGGTATCCAAACCAACAATTGTTACACGACTTGTGAGGCTGCAAAAAATGCTGGTAATACTAGTATTTCCTTCGGAACGGGACAAACGAGTAGTGGTGGCAGCGGCAACTGTAACTGGGATGCATTAAATTGTGTGCAAATAACAGAAATTCTAGGAGCCTCTTGCGCAGACCCGGAAAGCATCGATTTGAAGATAAAAAATATCTGCAATGAAAACATCAGGGTATATGTGTGTTTTCAGTTTGCTAATGGAACATGGCCAATAATTGGAAAAGATGATGGAACTTTATATGGCTTACCTCCTGGGGCTGAGTTTCAAGTTTATACCTGTAAACGTAAGGAATACCATATTTTTGCAATCCCTTATGCTACGTTTAGTACTAATAATTGCAACTATCCGAGTTGCAATTAAATGAAGAGGGGTAATTTTTGCAAATGTCTATTTACCATGTATTTGGGCAAGAGACACAAGTGCCCCGGTAAAGCAAATTAATACATGCGGCAGAAGTTGAAATCTCTCAACTTCTGCCGTATTTTTATACCCAATATTTCAACAATATGTGTTATTTTTGACCAATCCATCGCCTACTCAACACAGCAGCCATCAACCCGCACATTTCCCCTCAACAAAAATTGACAAACCCCATCTTTTTCCGTATTTTTGTATCAAAATACCAGTTATGCAGTTTGCAGATATGACCAATGACATTGCCTTTCGGAAGATTTTTGGCAATGAAAATAAAAAAATCATCCTCATTTCCTTTCTCAACGCCGTGTTGAAGTTGGAGGATAACAGCCATATTGTAACAGTGGAGATTCTTAATCCTTACCAACTTCCCATCATTAAAAACCTGAAAGCCTCCATTATCGACGTACGGGCAAGAGACAAACAGGGTAATACTTATATCATCGAAATGCAAGTGTCTGAGCCGGATGGTCTGGACAAAAGATTGCTTTATTATGTAAGCAAGGACTATTCGCAACAGATCGAAAGTGGCCAGCAGTATCCAAAACTGCGGCCTGTCATTTTCATCGGTATTTTTGATTTTCTTTTCATAAAAGGGGCGAAATACTTGTCGCAGTATGCCGTTTGCGATGTGGAGGACGGAGAGCGGGTCATCAAGGATATGGACTTTTACTTTATTGAATTACCGAAATTCAATACACCGCTTTCTGAACTGGAAACGATAACTGATAAGTGGATACATTTTATCAAAGAGGCTGAAAATCTGGACGTTATTCCTGAAAATGTGGATGATGAAGGTTTGAAAGCTGCTTATAATGAAGCCAATAAGCACTCCTGGACAAAAGAAGATTTAGACGCTTATGAGTATTCCGAAATGCGGGAGCAGGATGAAAGGGGCAAAATCGAATTGGCAGAGAAAAAGGGAGAAGAAAAAAGTAAGATTGAATTAATAGTCGAAATGGGCAAACAAGGTTTTACTATTGATCAAATCTCCAATGTGACTAAGAAATCAGCAGCAGAAATCAAGCAAATACTCTCATGACAAGAAAAGAAATTACCGACGCCTACAAACAAATCAAATTTCCAATGGGCGTTTTCCAGATCAGGAATACCGTGAATGGTAAGATCCTGATTGAAAGTAGTCCGAACTTAGATAAAATATGGAACAGGCACCAGGCACAACTGAATTTCGGCAGTCACCAGGTGGCCGACCTTCAAAAAGACTGGCAAACATTGGGTGCGGAGAGTTTCGTTTTTGAAATCCTCAGTGAAATTGAACCTGAGGAAGACAGCAGGAAAAATACGAAAGCACTGAAAACACTGGAACAAATGTTTATCGAAGAGTTCCAGCCCTTTGGTGAAAAAGGGTATCATTAGCCGTACCAGATATTAGTTTTCGCGTCCGCAGTAGCCCAACAAGTCCAGTTTGCGAAAGTCAAAATCCAAACGTAGTTTTGCGGGCAGCTTTGCACCAATAAACACTTGCCATTTTGACTTCATCAAACAACAGTACTAATCTTGAAAAAGCGCTCACCCCGCTCATGTTATGGGGTTTAGGAGTCGGTTATGTCATTTCCGGGATGTATTTTGGTTGGAACCTGGGCCTGAAAGAAGGCGGAACCCTGGGCTTAGCCATTGCCACCTTTTTTATCATTGTTTTATATGTGACGTTTAGTTTCTCTTACGCAGAATTAGCCTGTGCCATTCCGAAGGCTGGTGGTGTGTTCGATTACGCCAACAGGGCACTTGGAAAGGATATGGGTTTCATAGCAGGAATGGCTCAAAATATAGAGTTCATTTTTGCGCCCCCGGCCATTGCTTTTGCGATTGGAGCCTATTTCAATCTGTTTTTCCCGGATATTCCTGTATTAACCATTTCCATGGTGGTTTACGTGCTGTTTACGGCACTGAATATTTACGGCGTAAAAGCGGCTGCAAAGTTTGAATTGATCATTACTGTTTTGGCTGTCGCAGAGTTAATTTTGTTTGCTGGCGTAACCCTCCCGCATTTTCATTGGAATAACTTAACCCAAAATTCACTACCGAATGGGTTCTCCGGCATTTTTGCTGCCATACCTTTCGCCATTTGGTTCTTTCTCGGCATCGAAGGCATTGCCAATGTCGCCGAGGAAACGATTGAACCACAAAAAAATATCTCCAAAGGCTTTGGCCTGGCGATTCTGACGCTGGTGATTTTATGTGTCCTGACTTTTATGTCGGCAGTAGGAGTAAACGGCTGGGAAACCATTGTCTTTGATGGAAATGGGACGGTTTCTGATTCTCCGTTACCGTTGGCGATGGGGAAGATTGTGGGAAGTAATAGTTTTTTATTTCATATTTTGATTACTGTAGGTTTGTTTGGATTAGTGGCTTCTTTTCACGGCTTATTATTGGCTGCAGGCCGTTCTTCGCTGGAGTTCGGCAGGGTAGGGTTTGCTCCGGCTTTTATAGGGAAAATACATCCCCGGTTTCACACACCCGCCAATGCATTACTGGTAAATATGGGGATCGGTATTATCGCTTTACTGACCAATAAAACCGGTGCGATTATTACAATTGCCGTATTTGGAGCGCTTAGTTTATATGTCATCTCGATGGTGACCCTACTGGTACTCAGAAAGAATGAACCTGACCTGCTGCGGCCTTATAAAGTTCCGTTTTATCCAATCAGCCCAATTATTGCGTTGATTATTGCAGTAGTTTCATTAGTTGCCATTACGTTTTACAATTGGGAAATAGCATTGGTTTATGTGGCGATCATTGGCGTTTCTTATCTGGTATTTAAGTTGGTTAATCAAAATAACGTTTCCAATGACTGAAGTACAAATCATTGATTATGTAAAAAATCACCCGTCGGGTAAAGTAAAAATTGCCATTACAGATATCGACGGTGTATTGCGCGGGAAGTATATGAGTGCCGAAAAATTCCTTTCTGCGCTCGATACTGGTTTCGGGTTCTGCGAAGTGGTTTTTGGCTGGGACTCCAGCGACGTTTCGTATGACAATACGACGTACAGTGGCTGGCATACCGGATATCCTGATGCTACTGCCCGTATTGATATTGCTACTTTCCGCAAGATTCCCTGGGAGAATGATATCTCTTTTTTCTTAGGGGAACTTACCGGACCAACGGGTTATGTTTGTCCGCGAACGGTATTAAAAAAGGTTATCCAGGAAGCAGAAAATCTTGGGTTTAGCCCCTATTTCAGCCAGGAATTTGAGTGGTTCAATTTTGAAGAAACGCCGCACAGCGTCCACGAAAAAAAGTTTAGTGGCATGACGCCGCTCAGCCCGGGCATGTTTGGATATTCGATTCTCCGCAGTACTTACCGCAATGCATTTTTTACAGATCTTTTTGATTTGTTGGTGAAATTTGGAATTCCAATTGAAGGGCTGCACACCGAAACAGGCCCGGGCGTATTAGAAGCAGCGATTGCGTATTCGACCATTTTAGAAGCAGCCGACCGCGCTGTGTTGTTTAAAACCGGCGTCAAGGAAATTGCTTACAAACACGGTGTAATGGCCACTTTTATGGCCAAATGGAATGAAACACTGCCAGGCTGCGGCGGCCATATTCACCAAAGCCTGTGGGACAAATCGAGTAAAAAGAATATCTTCTATGATGAAAAGGAGCCTCAAAACATGAGCGCCACTTTCAAAAATTATATTGCCGGACAATTATTCTGTTTGCCGCATATTCTCCCATTGATTGCTCCCAATATTAACTCTTTTAAACGATTAGTGCCCGGATTGTGGGCCCCCACGACCCTCACCTGGGCGGTCGACAATCGCACGGTTGCCCTGCGCGCATTGCCATTAGGCAGCAAATCTGCCAGATTGGAAACCAGAGTGGTTGGATCGGACGTTAATCCATATCTGGCCATGGCGGCCTGTCTGGCCAGTGGTATTTATGGTATCAAAAATAATTTGGCACTGCAACCAGAAACTCTCGGGAATGGTTATTTAGATCTCAGTCACGGAGTGCTTCCCGGCAACCTTTCTGAAGCGACACAAGCCATGAAAGAATCAGGCATTGCCAAAGCATTATTTGGCGAAAAATTCGTGGAGCATTATGTACAAACCCGGGAATGGGAATGCCGGCAATATGCGAAAGCAGTAACAGATTGGGAATTAAAAAGGTATTTCGAAATTATATAAGCACTAACACTATGGATTTTAATAAAACTGTTCAATTCAATTTTCCAACTACCATTCGTTTCGGGGCCAATGTGGTCAAGGAATTACCTGCGTATCTGAAACAGCACCAACTGAGCAAACCATTGATTGCTACAGACCCGGTCATTGCTGGTTTGCCCTTTTTTAAAGCCATCCTTGCTGATTTGCAGCAGCACGGCCTGTCGGTGGAGGTATTCAGCGATATTCACAAAAACCCGGTTAAAAGCGATGTGTATAAGGGCACAGATATGTACGACCAAACGCAACGCGATTGTATCGTGGGGATAGGTGGTGGCGCAGCACTCGATGTTGCCCGGGCGATCGTATTACGGGTGCATCACCGCGAGGATTTATTCCATTATGACGATTTAATTGGCGGCGATATTTATGTGACCAACGAGGTGCCGCATTTTATCACCATTCCAACAACTGCCGGAACAGGTAGCGAAGTGGGGCGGAGTGCCATTATCGCCGATGATGAAACGCACCAGAAAAAAATACTTTTTTCACCTAAATTACTCGCAAAAGTCGTTTTTGCTGATCCTTTGCTGACCATGGATCTTCCGGCTTTTGTTACCGCGGCAACTGGTATGGATGCGCTTACCCATAATATGGAAGCCTTTTTGGCCAAAAATTACCACCCAATGTGCGATGGTATCGCGCTGGAAGGTATGCGAATGATCGCCTTATCCCTGGAAAAAGCCGTCAAAAATCCTGACCTGCCATCCCGTTCCGAAATGTTGCTGGCATCAATGATGGGAGCGATTGCTTTCCAAAAAGGACTGGGCGTGGTACACTCTTTGGCCCATCCATTGTCGTCGCTCCTCGATACGCACCACGGATTGGCCAATGCGGTGAACATTCCTTATGGTATGCGGTTCAATATTGCAGGTGCTGAAGATAAATTTGCGCGGATGGCGACAGCCCTTGGTCTAAATGATAGCCATGGCGAAACAGTTGTCCAATACCTTTTTGATCTCAATGCTAAAGTGGGTATTCCGCACCGCCTGAGGGATATTCAAGTGAAAGAAGAGCATTTGGATATTCTGGCAGATTTGGCTTTTGCTGATTTTGCACATCCCAATAATCCAAAACCAGTGTCGCGCGAGGATTTCAGAAGGTTATATGCGGAGGCGTTGTAATAGGCCTGATATTTACAAATAACAAATAATGTCCAAAACAATATTTATAGGCATCACCGACTCCGAAACGGCATACGACAATTATCCGGCATGGATAAAAGGAAGCGATACAGCCATTGAAATTATCAGGCTCCGTCCGGATAACCTGGATGATGTCCATCGATGTGCTGCCATTGTATTGAGCGGTGGCATAGACACGCACCCCAAATTTTATAACAACCACAGAATCAATTATCCCAATGCGCCGGAAATGCTGAACACTGCAAGGGATGAATTTGAAATCCAAACGTTTCAGTTGTCCGGGGAGCTTGGACTGCCATTGCTGGCGATCTGCCGGGGGATGCAATTGGTGAATATTTGTCTGGGGGGCACCTTGATTCAAGACCTTGAGGAAAGCCGTAAAGCCAATCACCGCAAACAAAACGGTCAGGATGGCATCCACGAAATAATCATCGAAACAGGGAGTTTGGTACATGAATTGTCCAAAATGACCACCAATATGGTAAACAGTGCGCACCATCAGGGTTTGGATAAGATTGCCGATGACCTGTATGTCACTGCGTGGTCGCCCGATGGCGTTCCCGAGGCGGTGGAAAGGAGATCCGCCAGTAATAACCCGTTTTTTCTGGGCGTGCAATGGCATCCCGAGCGGTTTGAACAGACACACCCCAATCATTCATTCACACAAAATATCCGGCAACAATTGCTGGATGCCGCCAAAAATAAAAGTTATGCAAATTACTAATCCTGCTACGGCCGAAATAATTACCCATATCGATGAGGATACGGCATCCACGCTGCACGCCAAATTTGCCCAATTAAAATCAGGACAAGCAGCATGGCGACAGGTCAGTCTTCAAAACCGCATTGCCATCCTTCAAAAATTCTCCGCTTTATTAAAAGAGAATATAGAAACCTGCGCCGACATTTTAACCTCGGAAGTGGGTAAACCGCTCCAGCAATCGCGCAACGAAATAAATGGTGCCTGCAGCCGTATTGCCTGGCTCACCGCCAACGCGGAAAAATACCTGAGCGATGAAATCATGACCCAAGATGAGGGCCTCACGGAAAAAATAGTATACGAACCCTTGGGTGTGGTGTGCAATATTTCCGCCTGGAATTATCCATACCTGGTGGGGGTGAATGTTTTTGTGCCTGCTCTCTTAGCGGGGAATAGTTGCATGTATAAACCATCGGAATTCGCCACTTTAACCGGGCTGCAAATCGAAGGTTTATTGTTGGAAGCCGGTGTCCCTGAAAATGTTTTTCAAGTGGCTATTGGCGATAAAGTCGTGGGTGAAATACTTTTGGGACTGCCTTTTAATGGCTATTTCTTCACTGGTTCGGGCAAAACCGGCAAATATATCTACGAGAAAGTCGCCCCGAAAATGGTGCCTTGTCAACTCGAGCTCGGCGGTAAAGACCCGCTCTACATTGCCGACGATATCATCGATATTGCCAGCGTGGCTGCCGGCACTGCAGACGGTGCCTTCTACAACAACGGACAAAGTTGCTGTGCGGTTGAGCGCATTTATGTCCACGAGAAAATTTACGATCAATATGTCGAAGCGTTCGTGAACGAGGTAAAAACGTATAAAATGGGCTTACCCACCGATGATGGGATCTATATCGGCCCTTTGTCCCGCGAAGCCCAATTGGCTTTTCTTGAAACCCAGGTAAAGGATGCTCACGATAAAGGCGCAAAAATCCTGACCGGCGGCCACCGCGCAGACAGGGCAGGTTTTTATTTTGAACCAACCGTATTGGTGAATGTGAACCACCAAATGGACATTATGCGCAGCGAGAGTTTTGGCCCGGTGATCGGGATCATGAAAGTCAAAGATGATACGGAAGCGCTTCAACTCATGCAGGACACCGAATACGGCTTGACGGCTGGCGTATACACAGCCTCCCGGGAACGCGCCGAAAAAATACTCGCCCAAATACAAACTGGCTCTGCTTACTGGAACTGCTGCGACCGCGTCAGTGCGCCATTGCCCTGGAGCGGAAGGGGGCAGTCGGGATTTGGAGCCACCTTGTCGCATGCGGGATTACGCGCATTTACGCAGGTGAAAGGATACCATTTGCGGGGGTAACCTTAATTCAAAAGCGTAACGGTCCCTTCCCAATGATACGGTTCACCCCGTGGTCCCAGCATGGTAATATTATACACATAAACGCCCGGCAAAAAGGGCAGTTCTGTCCCATGCTTCTGCACAAATATTCTATTTTAAATTATTATTACAATTTAACACTTGTTTTGCGGCAAGAACCAGATCTGCTGCTTACCTTTAGTAATTATTAACCAAAATAGAAAAATTATGAAACATTTTCTCCTTTCTCCTTTCTCCTTTCTCCTTTCTTTAAATCGTATTTTAATTAAGAAAAAGATGGCAGCGTTTCTTGTCTTTTTCTGTATCAGTGTGCTAAGTTGGGCACAAGATGTATGCAATGACTGGTCTATTCACATTTCTGAGATTAAATTGGGAACAGCCTCTCAAGGGCCTCCTGATCTGGATTGTATGG